>JBJEIV010000134.1:0-3189 GCA_051877395.1 Candidatus Ornithomonoglobus sp. | reverse complement strand
ATGCGAAAAACAGCGCTGCTCCTATAATTTTAACTGTCAGTAATGTATTCATAAACCCTTTTCCTTTCGATATTAGTCTATTGTATATAATAACATAAATTGCATTGGATTTCAAGTGAAATGAAAAAAATTACGCATATCACGGCTGTGATATGCGTAATCAAATCATCAGGCTGGTTTCATATTATCATGGGCTGTCCGGCAAGATCAATGCCGCTAAAATGTATACAAGCACACCGGTTCCGAAAAGGCACACCAGCACAGCCCACGCAAGGCGGATCCATGTTGAATCGACGTTAAAGTATTCCGCAATACCGCCGCACACGCCGAACAATTTTCTGTCATATCTCGATTTGTATAATCTCTTCATTTCAATTCCTCCATTCATATCCAATACACATCAGAGTTCAGCCTATAAATCTCAGAGATATATCGCCGATATTGGTTTTTACATCAAGCGCGTTTTCGTCTCCGGTTCTGTTTCTGAGCCTGTTCTCTCCAAAACGTATATGGAATTGATCGTATGATCCGACTCGTTTCCCGACACAGAACCCTCAATATCGCCGTCATGCTTTGAATCAAGTCTGATGTCATCATACCACACCTTCCGCTTCATATTACAAGCGTATGACCCTCAGCCGTAACAGCACAGCCGTTTAAGCCGCTGTGGTATAGGTAACGGAGATTTTATCTGCACCGCCGGACATAAGCCGTATGTCGTTTGCTTTTACGGATATCTCAATTTCCGAAACACTTTTTTATTTTATTTTAAGTTAATATTTTTCATTTGTCAATAACTTTGTAAAATTTTTAATAATAAATTCACTTATATACGCATTTATGGTCCCCGCATAAAAAAACGGATGAATACTCACCCGTTTCAGATCTTTCATTATCAGTTGCTCTGCTTCTTCTCAACAGACTTTATAGCGTCGCGCTCCATTTTAAGCACACTCTTTTCATCCTGTGTTCCGATGTTGCCTGTCTCAATAAATACATTGTTGTCCTTGATTTTAACGACCTTGCCGCAGATACCGCCGATCGTTACCACCTTGTCGCCGACCTTCATAGCGTTGAGCATTTCCTTTGTTTCCTTATCGCGTTTTCTCTGCGGTCTGATAAGAAGGAAATAGAACAGAACTATGATTACGATCAGCGGCGCAAATGAAACAATTGTTCCCATAGGACCTGCTGACGCAGCCGCCGCATCTGCTGTTGCCGCTCCGTCTGTTGCGAGCGCTGTTATACCAAATAAATTCATAAATATTCTTCCTTTCCGTTTGTTTTAAATATAACATATCTATATGCTTTTCACTAAATTTTCTATAGTCAATGCAATGAAGAAAACTTAGTGAAAAGAAGCATTAACCGCATGCATTAAGTACTATTAAAATACGAAGTACTTAATGCATGCTATATATTATACTACATATCTCTTTGAATTTCAAGTATAATTTTCACTTTTTATAAATTTACTGCATATCCCGTATCGCGCCCGCCATATCAACAAGAGCCGCTTTTTCCGCAACCGGTATCCAGCCCTCCCGTATATCGCGCTCGACAATTTCATATGTACATGAGCTTTGGGCAAACTCGCTCAGTATATTGCTGTAACGGCTTCCTTTGGTAAGCGCCGTAAGCAGCGCATATCTGCTCCCGCTGCGGTACAATGAGCATTTCTCTGTTACCGCATCCGGCAAAAGGCACAGCGCTCCTTCAAGACTTGTAAATTCGTTAAAAATAAATATCTCATTCTTTTTTGACCTCATATTTTCCTTTATTGCGGCGCCTATCCCAAGACGGTCTATAAGCTCGCGTATCTCATCATTCGAAAAAATATCGGGATCAGAATCCTGCTTAACTCTTACAGCCCTGACCTTTTTAAATTCCTCTCTTGTCATACGGCGCTTTCTTCCCGTATTTACCTTGCTTATCGCCAGGTTCATTCCGACAGCCGACGCGGATGCCTCAACCACCACCTGACCGCCGTGATACGGGTCAAAGCCTGTTTCCGTCTGGACAAGCTCCATAATCTCAAAAAGCAATCTATGTAAATCAGCCTGCTGCGGAATTTTTCCGGCAGGATTAAAATCGAAATATTCAAGATCCTGCATGGTAAGATATACCATGACCTCATCACGTGATATCTTTTTAATTCTCAAATCAAATCACACTCCAGTTTTATAAATAAAGACATTATTATTATACTATAAAATATCCGTTTTGGCTATAGTAAAAATGAAAATATTTTATAAATATTTCTGGATAAAGTGTATAGATTCCCACACAAAAGGTAAAAATACACACAGAAAATCAATTTTTGAAGTTGAGAAAGGAATGATTTTGCATGAATCAGAAGGATCAGACACGGAAGCTGCCCGGCTTCTACATAGCACTTTGCTGCTGTGTTATAGCTATAGGAGCTGCCGGATTTATTGCCCAGCACATGGAGTCAAAAACTACCAATGCCGTTACCCCTGTCGAGGAAGACGTTATCAAAACGCAGGAAGCCATATTGCCTCTTATAACAGAGCTTCCCGGCAGCGAGACCGCATCATCTTATAATACAATTGTCGTTGAGGAACCGACGGAGGAGCCGGCAGAACAGGAAAACAGCGGTACAGAAGCCGCTGCGTCCGCAGAAACAGCCGTTGAGGAATACGCGGTTGACAATCCGGACGTTGCGGCAGCGTCGGTAACGGTCAATGCCGAAGACTCGGGCATGTTCGCCTCCCCGGTTCCAGCTTCGACAATACTTGAGGGCTACTCTGGCGATACCCTAAAATACAACACCGTATATGAGGACTGGCGTACTCATAACGGAATCGATATTGAAGCATCCGTAGGGTGCAGCGTGAGCGCCGCCGCAGATGGAACCGTCTGCGAGGTTACAGAAGGCAGCTACGGAAAGCAGGTCACTATCCAGCATAATAACGGCTATTCTACGGTATATGCCCAGCTTGGCGATATAAACGTAGCATTAGGCGATGAGGTAAGCTCCGGCTCCGTTATAGGCACGGTGGGAGAAAGCCGCGGCGAAAACATCAATGCGCCGCATCTTCACTACGAGATACGCCGCGATGGAAATCCTCTTAACCCTGAGGAGCTTTAACAATTTTTTAAATTTATGTAAATGTATATGCTAAAATGATATGAACCACCTAAGAACATAAAAAAGTTGAGAAGTTA
>JBJEIV010000133.1:0-3193 GCA_051877395.1 Candidatus Ornithomonoglobus sp. | reverse complement strand
AGAAATCCCCTGTGTCTATTTTTCCGCTTATGTTGCGGTGTACAAATTTCTCAAAGGCTCTTGAGATAAGATTGTTCTTCTGCTCCGACTGACCGGCAACCGAATACAGCCCGCATATAAAGCTGTATATATTAACGCTCTGCTGCCGTTCGTCCCGCGTGCCTATATCAAATATTTCGTTAAATTTTTTCAATCCGCTTTCGGGCAGACTCTCAATTACATAGCTCATATCCATTCCACAGTATTCGAGAAGCCCCGGAACCGCTTCGCCGCTGAAGCCGATAAAGCGAAGCGAAAAATCCTTCGACAGTACCCGTATTGCGGTAAATATTGCAGGACAAACATATATGAGCATATTTTTGGATATGTATTTTTCGTGCATCTGTTCGGTTATAATACTGCCGCTGCCGCCGGTGCAGAGAATAAACAGATTGTACGGCTGATTCATAATCACAAAGCTTTCCTTTATATTCTTTTTCTCTTCCGTGCTGCATATGTACAGGGGAGGAATTGTTATTTCAGTCATTATTGTTCATCTCCAATTACCTCAGAATACGGTTTTTGCGGGACGGACAAGCGAATGATATTCTCTGTAGTCGTTCGGCGTCATTCCCGTGTATTTTTTAAAAATTCTGCAAAAATAGCTGCTGCTGTTAAAGCCCGACCGCGCTGCAAGCTCGTCTAAAAGTATCGAGCTGTCATGCTCAAGCACCTTTCTCGCATAGTCTATCCGCAAGCCGATAAGAAACGCGCGCGGAGTCGTGTTATAGACCTCCTTAAACAGCGCGTTCATATAATTAGGGGAAATTCCGGCGAGCGCGGATACCTCCTCCATTGATATGTCGCGGTTAAAATCCGACTGCATAAAGCTTACGCACGGAGCGATGGTTTTTTTCTTCTTGTCAAATGTGCTGTTGCGGCCGAGCTGTATGTATTCTCCGAGCTGCGCGATAAGCTCATACAGTTTTTGGGAGATTTTTATGTGGTTGGCTATTCTTTCGCTGCTGAGCCTGCATATTTCATCAAAGCGCGCGTCAAGGTCTGAAAACGCTTCAGCTTCGGGAGGGCAAATTACGCCGCTTTTGGCGAATGAAAAATAGTTCATTATATGCTCCGCGTTATTCCCGCCGAAAAGAATAAATTTGACCTGCCAGTCCTCGCAGGTGGAATAATATGAATGCGCGGCGGCGGGCGTGAAATAAAAAATATCTCCGGGATTTATATTGTATTTTGTCTTGTTTGAGTCGACAAACACGCCTGTTCCGCTTGTACACAGCGTAAGCTGAGAATAAACGGCAAAGCCGGCATCGCGCGACATCGGGATCCGCTCGGAATGAGGATGAGCGTGATGCACATAGAGCGGCAGCATACGTATTTCGCGGGAGGAAAGCATTGGACGCATAGAAAGACCTCCTCTTTTGTTTACTGATTATAATAATAACATATTTTATTTAAAAAATCAATGCCTGTTGCGAATAAAAATCATTGAAAAGTACAATTTTATCGTTGAATGTTATGATTGAAAGACTTTGGTTAAAATGCTATAATATATTTAAATGATAGGCTGTATAACGATTAATTTTAAACAAAAGTTTTCAGCATTTGACAAAAAAACAAAGAGAGAGGAAGATGAGAATGAAAAGAAAGCTTTTATCCTTACTGGCGGCGGTTCTGTCACTGCAGATGGTGCTGTCTGTGCTTGCGGTGCCGGCGCTTGCAGGGGAAACGGAAACGGAAATTTACACGGAGCCGGAATCCCCGTCTGCGGTCTATAATATGAATATAGACTGGAAGTATAAAAAACCGAGCACATCATGGCCGCTTGCGAGCGCGATAGGCTCGGAGGAGAAAAACGGAAAAAAGTTCTACGACATTGATTATGACGACAGCGCATGGGAAACGGTCAGTGTGCCGCACCAGGTGAACGCGTCCGACTCGTTCATGAACCTCGGTTCAAATGAGGGCGACACGGGTCAGTATCGCGGCATCGTATTCTACAGAAAGCATTTTACCGTTCCGGCGGACGCTGCGGGAAAGAAGCTGTTTATAGAATTTGAGGGTATGTACAATGCGGCATATGTCTGGGTAAACGGACAGAAGGCGGGCTATTACGAGGCTGCGGTATCTGCGTTCGGCTTTGACATAACAAAGTATGTAACCCCCGGTGAGGAGGCTGTTATCGCGGTTGCAAACGACAGCACCTGCGCACGCGGAACCACAAGCTATTACAAGGAAACAAAGCCGGGCAGCGAATGGGGCGCAAGCGATGGTATGTCATATGAGTGGAATACACATGAGTTCACACCGACTCAGGCGGGACTTGTATACAATGTAAATCTCTATGTAAAATCACCTGTATATCAGACGCTTCCGATATATGATAATCTCAAAACCACAGGTACATATATCTGGGCGGACAACTTTGATATACGCGATAAAAAAGCGACAATCAACGTAAAAGCCGAGGTCAGAAACGAAACGGCAAAGGACGAGAAGCTAACGCTTCAGGTCGATGTTGTAAAGAATATTGACCCCAACGAGGACGACCCCGACGCAGAGGATCACACAAAGCAGCCGTATCTGCAGTACAGCTTTTCGGCAGAGGGCACTGCGGCAGCTGCCAAGGACGCGGGAGTTACCTTTGAAACGGTCGTAAAGCCGGAGGTATATGATACCGAGACGGTAACGGTTACGGAGTATACCGAAAAGCGTGATGAGAGCGGCAATATAATGGTGGATGACGACGGCTATCCGATTATAGAGGAAACCGAAACTCAACAGGAGCAGACGGTGGGCGAAAACATAACGGACACCGAAACGGTTGACGTATCCTACATAGAAGCGAGCTTTGATGCCGAGGGACTTGATTTCTGGAGCACGGACACTCCGCATCTCTATGATGTATACACAATACTTAAAAACGAGGCGGGAGAGGTTATAGACGTTGAAAAGACAACAACCGGCTTCCGCAAGGTTGAATACACGCTTGAGGACGGACTGAGAATCAACGATAAATCCGTATGGCTTACAGGCTACGCGCAGCGTTCCTCAAACGAATGGGCGGCAATCGGCGCGGCAAACGACTGGCTTACGGATTATGATATGTCGCTCGTAAAGGAATCAGGCGCAAACTTTATCCGCTGGATGCACACGGCGCCGAGAGTAAATGCTGTAAGAGCAACGGATAAATACG
>JBJEIV010000132.1:0-3204 GCA_051877395.1 Candidatus Ornithomonoglobus sp. | reverse complement strand
ATTTGCTTTTACCTGCGCTTCATTTACTGCCGCGCCGTAGCAGTCCCAACTGTTCCAGCCCATAGGCGGTCTTTTATCAGTTTTAATCATAGCTTAATCTCCTTGCCTGCTTAATTCTTTTGCATCTATAACGGGCATATTCCCATTCCAGATAAATACTTTTACTTTTTCAGACTTCTCCAAAACATCAATTGTAAATCTGCCGGGCTTGGTCTTTACAATGCCTGCCAGCTCTCCTGCCGCATTATACTGCGCCGCATAAACATCATATGTAGGACTTCCTGTAGCCGTAATTGTAAGCGTGCCGCCAGTAAGCGCTGCGTTGCCAAAGCTTACAACAGGTGTTATGGGCACAATCGGAGGCGCAGTTGGTTTTCCGATATTAGGGTCATCCCTGTCACTGGTTGACATTGTTCTCTTAACAAACTTAATACCAAAGAAATACGCTTTCGAACCGTTGGCATATATATAATAGGTTGTATTAGCCTTCATCATATATGATAATGAGGTGCTTATTTTTATTGAAGGCGTATATGACTTTATAACTGTGTTTGTATTGTCCACAATTCTGAGCTCTTTACCTGCATTAACCGTAGCATAAACGGTAACGGTTCCGGTAGTCTTAGGCGTAACCTTAAGATACGCGCCGGAAAATACTCCGTTCTGATAGTCCGGGTCATTAGTTCCTACTACACGTCCCGGGAAATCCGTACCCGCTATTGTGGCTTCCTTCGCCTCATATGTCATAGACTCGCCCGCCATAACACTGATTGATTCCTGCACGCCGCCTTCTGTAAGCTCTGTGTCGGGAGCTATATCCCTTGTCACTCTCCAGTATAAAGGCTCCGGAGTTGCATCCGCATCTTCTTCATCTACGGGAAAGCTCGCAACAAATGATACTCCAAAGAAATCTCCCTTTGAGTTCTTTATATAAATATAGTAGGTGGTTCCGGCTTTGACCTGTATCGTGGATGAGGTGTATTCGGACTCGCCGATATTTATCGGATCAGCCTCAGGATCCTCCGGCTGCTCGTATACCTCCTCATTTGTGTACGATTCCTTTATTCCTCCCGTACTGTCTGTTATCCGGAAGGTTTTTCCTGTACTTACCTTATAATATACGGTAAGGCTTCCGTCAATTTCCGCAGTATATTTTAATGCTGAACCTTTCTCTCCCATAACGTTTCCGCCCGGATTCTCCGAACCCTCGAGATAGCCCTGCATTGCAATACCGTCTATTGATACATGATCTCGCTGCTTAAATGTCATATCACTCATAGCCAAGAGATTATGAACAAGCTCATCTCCCATTTGTACATCGCCCGACGGCATCCACGTCATTGTCGGAGCGACTAAATTAAATGTGAGCATTGCTATCTTTCCTGTGGTTCCGGTCTGATATATATAATATTTTTTTTCTTCATACAGCGGGGCAACGATCAGACAGCCGTCGCCATCCTCGCCCTGAGAGCTGCATACTACACCCTCGTCATGTATACCGCCGCCTTCGGTTTCGGTAACGTAACAGCTTCCGCCATCCTCTGAAAGGTTTGTCAGATACAGGCAAAAGAATCCGTCATATGGTGGTTTGAACGTTAAATCTGATGAAGTATAGCTCGAAAACATATTTCCGTATACCTCAAATTCCTGTACCATCTCATATTCCGGCTCTCCATCCGGGCATCCCAGACCTTCCATTAAGTAGTCATCAACAGGATACCACTTGGTTATTGTAGGAGCCACAGTAATAGGAAAAACCTTTTTAAAGGTGTAATTTCCGTCATTTATTACGGCTACAAGCTCCGCATCCACTTCGTTCTCATACAGACAATTTATCTCTGTCACCTCGTTGTTCTCAATAACAACTGCCGTTGAAGCGCTGTACCAGTCTATATTGTAGCCGTTTGATTCTGTCGGAAGGTCAATATCTACAGGACTGCTTATACTTTTTGAAAGAGAAATATCCAGTCTGTCTACAACAGCCTTCTTTTCCGCCAGATATTCTTCGCCCAGCTCTGCGGCTGTTTCTGATCGCTGAACCACTCCTTCGGGAAAAGCGTCAATCGTAAGATCATTAATATAATATTCGATATTATTATATCCCTTACCAAGATAATCACCCAGCGCATCTCTTGAATCATTCGGATCAAGACCGCGCTCTGTTTCCCAGTCATCCGGCATTCCGTCATTGTCAGTGTCTTTATAGTCCGCATTGTGATCGCACCGTCCGGGATAATTGTATTCTATCGGATTAACATTGTATCTTTCAAATCTTGCGTTCAGGCTTTCATCGGTTATTGTATCCGCCTCATGAATATCATATGAAAGCGAACCTGTGCCGTTTATTGTCTCATTGATAACCGCCGCATCTGCTTGGGTGCGTGAGTCCGCATTTATTGCAGCGCCCGCATAGGATACGACCTTGTTGAAAGCTTCATCCGCCGTATCTGCCTTATTCGCAGCACTCGCATTAATACCGGCTCCCGAAGGCACCTCAAGCGGTGTATCGGTCCTGTAATCCTGCTCTGTAAGTCCCGCCGTGCCGTAATCTATTCCGCCGCTCCAGTTATTCGCATTCATCGCCTCAAAGCTGTCACCGGAACCGCTTTTATCAACCATTTTGTTGCCTGTAAAATAGAACTTAAAATTCTCCGGGGTCCTGCAGCTTGCAATATTCATAAAACGCTCACCGCTTATTGTTGAAGGACCTGTCTTGAAATAATTGCCGACAAAATTAACCTGACCGTAGGTTCCGTAGGTGGTCTGATAGCCCCAGTCATATACAACGTTATTTACAAAATCCATTGTATTTGTTCCTTCAACCTTGCCGCGCAGGTTACGCGCCATGTGGTGAGCTATAAGATTATGATGCCATGAGTTCTGACCCTTACCGAACTTGATACCGGTCTCGCTTCCTGTCATGTTATCTGAGGGGCCAATGATCGAATACTGTACTGTCTGCTTCATTGCATTTACAAAAAGTCCGTACTGCGTTCCGTTCACCCAGCCGATTGAGCAATGGTCAATTATGGAATTGGAGCCGCCGTTTCCGCTGAATGCGCCGCCATCGATACCTGTATGTCCCGGACGCACATTTACAAAACGAACAATAATATTATTTCCATCCAGATCAAGCCTGCCGCCCTTTATAGTTATACCATGTCCCCCCGGCGCCGTCTGTCCCGCGATCGTAATATTACTAGA
>JBJEIV010000131.1:0-3205 GCA_051877395.1 Candidatus Ornithomonoglobus sp. | reverse complement strand
AGCTCTGCGAGGATATAGGCGCAAAGCCCGTACCCGTTATGAACTGCGGCATGACCTGCCAATGGCACGAGGGTCTTCTGGTTGACTGCGGCAAGCTTGAGCCGTGGATACGGGATATTATAGACCTCATAGAATTTGCAAACGGTGACGAAAGCTCCGAATGGGGAGCTAAGAGAATCGCAATGGGACATAAAGAGCCGTTCAACCTTGAATACATTGGTATCGGCAATGAGCAATGGGGACAGGAATATTTTGAACGATATGAAATTTTCCAGAAAAGACTTTCTGAGCTTTATCCCGACATAAAGCTGATAACCAGCGCGGGCTATGCTCCTGACGGTGATAAATTTGATTTTGCGATGAACTGGATGAGGGAAAACAAAAATAAGGCATATGCCGCCGACGAGCATTTTTACAAGTCACCCGAATGGTTTCTTGACAATATCCGCCGCTATGACAATTACGACAGAAGTCTTCCGAAGGTTTTCGCCGGAGAATACGCGGCGCACACGTCAAGAGACATTTTAAACCGCCGCAACAACTGGTATACCGCCCTTGCCGAGGCGGCGTTCCTCACAGGCGTTGAGCATAATGCCGACCATGTTGTTATGACCTGCTACGCGCCGCTTTTCGGCCGAACAGGACATCAGCAGTGGCAGCCGGATCTGATATGGTTTGACAATGACAGCGTATACGGCACTCCGAATTATTATGTGCAGAAGCTGTTTTCAAATTATACCGGCGATAAGCTCATTGAGGCGGAATGCTCCGACACGGATATAAAAATTGCCGCAAGCATCACAAGCGACGGCAGCAGACTTTTTATAAAGCTTGTAAATCTTTCAGACAAAGAAAAGCAAATTAATCTGGGGACAGGAAAACACAGCATGGGAACGGTACATGAGCTTTCGTCAGCGCTTGACGCTGAAAACTCGCACACCATACCGAAAAATATATATCCGATAAGACATGAGCTTAACGCTTTTAACGGAAGCTATACACTAAAGGCATACAGTGTTACGGTCTTTGATTTAAAAAAGAATTAAGAGAGGGGCAGCTATTATGATATACGGAGCATGCTATTATCCCGAGCATTGGGACAGAAGCGAATGGGAAAACCACGCAAGACTTATGCGTGACGCAAATTTCAATACGGTTCGTATGGCGGATTTCGCATGGGGAATTATGGAGCCGGAGGAGGATAAATTCGACTTTTCCCTTTTTGACGATGCGATTGAGCTTCTCGGCAGATACGGCATAAAGACAATTCTTTGCACGCCGACCGCCGGACCGCCTAAGTGGCTTGCGAATAAATATGACATTTTACAGCGTGACCGCTACGGCAGACCCGAGGGCTGGGGCAGCCGCCGCGAGGGCTGCGCAAATAATGAGGCATACCGCCTCAGGAGCGCGAGGATTACCGAGGAAATGGCAAAGCATTTTGGAGGGAACCAAAACGTTATCGCCTGGCAGATAGACAACGAATTCAGCTGTCACGCCTCTACCCGCTGCTACTGTGAAAGCTGCCGCAAAGCCTTTGGCGGCTGGCTTAAAAACAGATACGGCACAATCGAAAATCTGAATAAAAAATGGGGAACTGTTTTCTGGAGTCTCGGCTATTCGTCCTTTGACGATATAATTCTCCCCAAGTACAATTCCTGCGAGCCTGAGAACGCGCAGAGCCGGTCTCACAATCCGTCGCTTGATCTGGATTTCTGCCGTTTTTCTTCAGATTCGTGGGTGGACTATCAGAAAATGCAGATAGATATAATAAAGAAATACACCGATAAGCCCGTATCGCACAACCTCATGGGACATGCCGGGGAAATGGACTATTATGACCTCGCAAGAGACCTTGACTTCGTGATGTGGGATAACTATCCCGATAACCAGTGGGGCGCGTCTGAATACGAATATGTGGCAATGGCGCACGAGATAATGCGCGGCGTTAAGGATAAAAATTTTATTGTCGCCGAGGAGCAGTCAGGACCGGCAGGCTGGGACCACATGGGCATAAATCCCGAGCCGGGGCAAATACGTCTCTGGGCGTATCAGGCGCTTGCGCACGGCGGAGAGGGCATTATGTATTTCCGCTTCAAGGCGCTGCATTACGGCATGGAGCAGTATTGGTACGGCATCCTTGACCATGACGGTATTCCGCGCAGACGCTACTATGAAATACAGCGCACCGGAGAGGAAATGAAAAAGCTTGAAAAATACATTATCGGAAAGAGGAATAATTATGACACGCTTATCGTCCGCACCTATGACAATGTATGGGCGCACGATATAAAGCGCCATCAGCGGAGCTTCAACTATGAAAATCTCCTGTATTCCTACTACAAGGCAAACGCGGACCTTAATATAAGCGCCGCCGTTTCAATCGGTGATTATGAACGCTACAAAGTGGTTTATATGCCCGCCTACAACATTGTCAACCCTAAGGAAATAAGTAATGTATGCGAATATGTCAGAAACGGCGGAACCCTTGTTACGACGTTCAGAAGCGGCACCAGAAACCGTGAGAACAATATTTTCACAACCACCCTCCCCTGCGCCTTCCGCGAGCTTGCCGGAATTGAGGTTGAGGAGTTTGACCCGCTCAGAAAAACTACTCATGTCACAGGACTTATAGAATCAGATGCGGAAATCTGGTGTGATATTATAAAGCCGGAAACCGCGGAGACTCTCTGCACCTACTCCAACCGCTATTTTGCGGGCAAGGCGGCAGTAACCGTAAATAAATACGGCAGCGGCAAGGTGTATTATATTGGCTGCGATTTATCGCAGGAGGCGCTTAAAGAGCTTGTCAGATATATTTCCGTGAATGCCGGAATTACTCCCATTGACGCGCCGGACGGCATAGAAATAATCGAGCGGGATAATTGTACGATTATACTCAACAACAATGATACCGAAACAACCGCTCCGGTAACAGGAAAATCCCTCATATCCGGCAAGGAGTTTTGCGGAATACTTCCTCCTTACGGTGTCGAGTTTATAGAAAAATAAATTATTGTTTAGGGGCATAAGCTTGTCCCCTCCGGGAGGGGGAACGCCGCGAAGCGGCAAGGGGGAGAATACGGGACGCAAAATAACGGGTATCCGTTAGTATCGCGCAAAACGCACTCCCTCAGTCTCGCTCCGCTCGACAGCTCCCGCTTCCGTTCGTGAAAATCACGAACGGACCAACGGCGGCTTTGCC
>JBJEIV010000130.1:0-3209 GCA_051877395.1 Candidatus Ornithomonoglobus sp. | reverse complement strand
GGCAGAGCAGAAAATGGTTGACGCGATATTCAGCAGCAGCCCCGATGCTCCGCAGAGCCTTCAGGGCGATATTCTTGACACGTTTGAATACATAAAGAAGCATAAGGAGGTTTATAAAATCCTTTTAGCATCCTGCACCATTAACGGATTTATAAACAAGCTGACCCAAAAAATAATCACGCGTTCAAAGCCGCAGCTTGTCAGTACCATAGGTGATATTGATGAAAAGCTTGCCGAGAACATATCGCGGTTTTATGCCGGCGGCGCGGCGGCGCTGCTGTATGGCTGGGTCATTGAAAACGACTGCTCCACCCCGGCGGAGGTACTGCTCAAAACAGCAGGTTATGTAGCATATTTGCTGTATAAAGAAAAGAACTCGTCAAAAGAACCCCGTGCGGATTTGTGATCCTCAGGGGATTCTTTTGATGAATTATATATTAAACAGGAAAATCTGCTTTTATTGCGCGTCAGATGCGGGATGATACAGCATTTCGTATGCCTGTGAGGCGAGATATGCCCCAATCTCGGCATCAACCCTCTGAAGTCTGAGCGCGTCAAGCTCCTGCACGTCTGTTATATATTCCGTAGCGGTTGACAGGCCGAGCTCATAGGAGGTTTTCTTTGCCGATGCCTGCTGCTCCTTAACCTCAATTGCCTTATCTATATAGTCCAGCTTACCGTAGGTGCTCACCATCGTATTGTACGCCTCCGTTATCCCAAGACGCAGCGCTCCCACATTATCGTTATATTCCGCCTCTGCCTGAGCGTAAGCGTATTTCTGCGACTGATATTCGTACATTGACGTGGTATAAAGCGATCTATATTTTGCAAGCAGCTTTTCCTGTACCTCAAGCGATGCGTCAAGGTTCATCTTGTTCGCGGTTTTATCCATACCCGCAAGAGCCTCCGCAAGCGGCTTTGAGTTCATTGGCTGCCGCTCAAAGGCGCCTGTAAGCATTATCTTTTCATCTGCCGGATAGCCCATAAGCTGCTTCAGCTCCGCATACATATAGTCCCTCTCTCTTACAGCGTCGTCAAGATCATTCTGCGCCGATATAACGGCAAGCCCAAAGCTGTTCGCCTCTATAGCCCCTATCATGCCCTGCGCTAGCTTATCGTCGGCATGTCGCTTGTTCTCATTTGCGTTATTCAACGCGTCCTGCGCTACCGTTATCTTCTTGTCAGCGTTAAGACAGCTGTAAAACTTATTTGTAAGCTTCATTTCCTCCTGATATTTTATCTCTGCAAGATTGCGCTTTGCAACAGTCGTCTGCACCGCGTCCGCGTATTCGGCATACCCGCTCGTCAGAAGAAAGGTTTCAAAATCATCTATTCCCGGAGCCATGCTAACTCTTTCATACGAGTCATTTACACGCTTGCGGAATTTCTCATCAGCCTTCTGCTTCAGCTCGCACGAGGTTATATTCTCCTGCGCCGCCTTTATCTCAAGGTTGTTTTCGAGCATATAGCTCACCGCCTCATCAGCGGAGAAGGTCGTCTTGTTCGTCTCCGCCGTCTCCGCTGACGTTTTTGAAGCGGTTTTCGCGCTGCTGCTGTCTGCGGCGTACGCGGCGCTTATTGGCAAGACGGAGATACACAGCGCGGTTAATACGGCGGGGGCCCTTAGTCCTCTTCTTCTTTTCATTTCCATCATTCTCCTTTTCGATCATCGAATATATTGTAGGCACCATTACAAGGTTAAATACCATACATACCACCAGAGCCGCCATCAGCAGCACCGACATTCCCAGAAACAACGTCTGCCCCGACATAGCCAGTGGCAGGAAGCCGAGAACTGTCGTCAAGGTACTCATCATAATAGGAGTAAGCCGCTTTTCTCCGGCTATGCGGCACGCATCGTCAATACAAGCCCCGTTCTTTCTCTCCGTGTTTATAAAGTCGACAAGCACAATAGCGTTTGCCAGAACAATTCCGAGCATACTCAGCAGTCCGAGCAGACCGAAGAAGCTGAGCTGTATATTCATAACAACCAGTGTCGCCACGCCTACGACCGCGCCCAGCGGCACCGACGAGAACAGCAGCAGCACCTGTCTGAAGCGTCCGTACTGCACATACAAAATAAGGAAAATTGCTACAAATGACATACACGCGGCAGTACATATCCTGCTGATCGCCTCCGAGCCAAGGTTCTTATCACCTCGGTATTCAAGGCTTATACCCTCAGGCAACTCAAGCTGTTCTTCAAGCAGCTTCTCATATTCAGTCTGAACGGTGTTTGAACCGTAGCCGTTCTTCGAATATCCTCCGACTGCCGCGCCTCTTTCGCCGTTAATATGGGTTATTGTGTTCGCCGCCGGATTAAGTCCTATATCTGCAAACTGCTTGACCATATGCTTGTTTCCGCTTGATGCTTTGACTGCGTAATTGCTTAAATCATCAGTGCTGTCAAGGTTTGATTTGACGTTGATATCATACTGTTTTCCGTTCTGATAGAACACCGAAGCGGTTCTGCCGCTGACCGCAATGTTCAGTTCATTCTGAATTTCCTGATTTGTAAGACCGAGTGAATTGCGTTCCTTATCGTCTATATTCGCATAATATCCGTAAGTGGAGTAGTGTCTGTCATTAGAGATACCCTTGACGCCCTCCATACTCTTTAAAATATCCGCCGCCTGTGCCGATACCGTGTTTATATCCTCCAGATTATCTCCCTTTACGTATATTCCCACCGGAGGATCCTTTGACGGGATTATTCCCAGCTCGTCAACAACCACGTCCGCGCCGGTGATCTGCCGGTCAATCTCGTCCTGAATATAGTCTACAAGCTCATAGGTCTTTTTGAAGCGCCCACCCTTTTCAAGATCGATTTTGGCGCATATATCACCGTTTGCATCAAGCTCGCCGCGGTCCATTACCGAAAAGTTATACCGCGGCACACAGATTCCTATGCCCGAAAGCACAAGCTCTGTTTCCGGCTGCTCCATTACTATGCCCTGTATCTGCTTTGTGATATTTTCCGTCTTTGTCAGATCGTCCTGCGTCTGGTTTGTAATTTGCACAAGCACATACGACTTATTTGTTTTAGGCAAGAGCTGCATTGATGAAAAGCTCGCTATGTACGCGCAGAAAACAAATACTGCAAGCACGATCAGTAACGCGCTTTTCCTGTGCTTAAACGCCGCGTTGAAAATTTTTCTGTACAGTCTTACAGACAAGCCTTCCTTTTGCGGCTTCTTTCTGCTCTTGTT
>JBJEIV010000129.1:0-3218 GCA_051877395.1 Candidatus Ornithomonoglobus sp. | reverse complement strand
TGTACAAGCCTTTCCTTATCCACAAAGTCCGGCAGAGTTTTTCTTGAGAATAATCTCTGCAGCTCCGATGCGCTGTAGCCGTGAGAATAAATTACATTATCCGCGTTTAAAAGTCCCTGTAACTCCTGTACGCGCTCCAGAAGACCGATGTGGAATGCGGCGACGGTCATGCTGTCGGATATGGGCTGACAGCACATGCTGCGGAATTCTATTGTTCCGCGGTATGTCAGGTCCTCAAATTTAAAGGTGCGCAGATGCTCCAGATCCTCTAAGCAAGGCTCAAATTCAATGCTTTGATAATTTTCTCCGTCAAAATATTCTCCCTGTACCTTATCAAGCTTGAGATACTCATTTATCGGTATGGGGGTAAAATTAACGTATCTGCCGTTTCTCATAGTACAGTAAATGCTTGTTGATTTGATGTATTCGACAAGGTCATCAATGTCCTTCAGCTCGTACTCAAACATGCCGATGTTATGGGGATTATAGCCCTGCATACTGCGTTCCCAGAGCATATTGCGGGCGCACAGCAGCTCCGGCTCATCGGGCAGAACCGAGTTTGCAAACAGCAGAGCCTTGAACGGCTCCAGCTTTCCGAAGGTATTTATTACCGGGATCAGGTCATCATAGATAATGTCGATCTGTACCTGTGATGCGCTTGTGAAGGTGCCGAAGGTGGGAAAGCTGTGAAATGCAATTTCGCTGTTCTCATGTTTTTTATATGAGTGCAGATGGTGGTATAACATTCTGTAACGCTCGTTCTGTATCGGCTCATTGTGATTTATGTTATAGTACGGATTTATGCCCATTCCGGTGAGCGTATAATTGTATTCCGCAAAAAATTCATTTATAAATGTATAATATTTGTCAAAGCGCTCTTTTATCTGATACAGATTTTTGCCCTTGCCCAAGGATAATTCAAGATTTGAATAGCAGCAGTCAAAGGAAAGGTCGTCGCCTGTGACAGAATCCTGCATGGAGTTTATATGCCCGTAGGCATCCTGCCCGACCGCATGGAATCCGAACTGCTCGCGGAAAGCGGCAGCCATCTTAAAAATTACCTCCTCCTCAACAGGAGCCTTGTTAAGGTTTACGACCGGCATTTCAATTTCGATTCCTATAAAACGTTTTGTTTTTGATTTTGTCGGGGTAATGTATTTTTCATATATTGCCTTATCTATTACGCTCTGTTCCATGTTTAATTTCTCCTATGATATTCATATTATACCAATAAATCCTATAGAGTTAATATGATATATTATACAACGATTTGCCATAATTGTCAATAGAAATTTTCTGTTTATCTTATGAGAAAACAGAGTTTTTTATACTCCATTTCAGCGTTATCCGCTGACGTATAGACAGCAGCTGCGATTTCACCCACGTAGACAAAATCGCTGCTCAATTGCCTTGACAAGCATGATACGTAAATGGTATAATGGGGGAAAAGTTGATTTGCAGGGAGGCTACAATATGCTTACAATAGGCTGCCATTTGTCCTCGTCAAAGGGTTATCTTGCAATGGCAAAGACCGCCGTTTCAATCGGCGCGGACACCTTTCAGTTTTTTACAAGAAACCCGCGAGGAGGAAGGGCTAAGGCTATAGACGAAAATGATATAAAAGGCTTTCACGAGTATGCTGCCCAAAACGGCATAACAAAAATACTTGCCCATGCTCCGTATACCCTAAACGCCTGCTCGGCGGACGAGAGAACGCGGGAGTTTGCTTTAAATACAATGATCGACGATTTAAAGCGTATGGAATATACACCGGGACAGATGTACAATTTCCATCCCGGCAGTCATGTGAAGCAGGGTGTGGAAACAGGCATAGAGCTTATAGCGGAGCAGCTTAACAGGGTGCTTTATCCTGAGATGACAACAACCGTGCTGCTTGAAACCATGGCCGGAAAGGGCAGCGAGATAGGTCGCAGCTTTGAGGAGCTCCGCGCAATAATAGACAGGGTGGAGCTTAATGAAAAGCTGGGAGTATGCTTTGACACCTGCCATGTTTATGACGGCGGCTATGATATTGTAAATAGCCTCGACGGAGTTCTGGAGGAGTTTGACCGGATTATCGGCATTGAACGACTTAAAGCGGTTCATATAAACGACAGCAAAAATCCCATAGGCTCCCACAAGGACCGACACGAAAGAATAGGCAAGGGGTTCATAGGAACAGAGGCTTTTGAGAGAATTATAAATCATCCGTATCTTAAAGGGCTGCCGTTCTATCTTGAAACGCCCAACGAGCTTGACGGCTATGTGGGTGAAATAGAGCTGCTTAAAGGGCTATACAACGGAGAATGATACAAAAGATGATGAAGTATGTATTTGACAGGGAAAGAACTCATAAATTTTATGACTGGCGGTTATCTTTTTGTCAAAATCACTTGAAATACAGCACATAAAATGCTATAATAAAATAGCACAATTATGAAAGGAAGCATTGATAGAATGATTAAACATATAGTGGTATGGAGAATTGCTGACGGAGAGGACAAGCCTGAGCGCGCGTCGGCAATAAAGGAAAATCTTGAGGCGTTGAAAGGAAAGATTGATGAATTGGTCGATATTGAGGTCGGCATTAATTTTAATACAACGGAGTCTGCGTCAGATGTAGTTCTTGTAAGCACATTTAAAAATAAGGCAGATCTGGAAATATATCAGGATCATCCGGCGCATAAGGCGGTAGGTACAAATTATGTAAGACCTTATGTTAAGGAAAGACGAGTTGTGGACTACGAGTTTTAACCCAAGGAGTTACCGCGAATGGCAACAGAGAAAATTACCCATGAGCAGTGGGCTGTTTCCGACAGCTTTATTGCCAAGATAAAGGAAGATAATGCAAACTTTGCCGTTAAGAACGGCAGAACGCGCCTTGCGCATACGGAAACCTACGGCTGTCAGCAGAATGTAAACGACACCGAGCGTATAAGAGGTATGCTGGCAAAGGCGGGCTTTGAGTTTACGGACAAGGCGGAGGAGGCGGATCTTGTTATATACAACACCTGCGCGGTTCGTGAAAACGCGGAGCAGAGGGTGTTCGGACGTCTCGGGATTTTAAAGCACATCAAGGAAAACACTAACCCAAATATGCTTGTTGCGGTATGCGGCTGTATGGTTCAGCAGGAGCATATTGCGGAGAAAATAAAGAAGGTTCACGATCATGTGGATCTGATTTTCGGCACCCACGCGCTTTGGCGTATGCCGGAGCT
>JBJEIV010000128.1:0-16540 GCA_051877395.1 Candidatus Ornithomonoglobus sp. | reverse complement strand
TTGGTGTATTTCTACACCTTCAAGAACTCACACTGTTCATTTTTCAATGTTCAAACGCTCTAATCACGAAGTAATTAAAACTTTTATTTGTCTTAACGACAACTTATATATATTAACACATTCGCTCTCGTTTGTCAAGCCTTTTTCAAAACTTTTTATAACTTTTTTATTTTGTTCTGGCTTATCTCAACGACAGCTTTGATATAATACCACATAGCTTGGCTTTTGTCAACACTTTTTTATACATTTGTAGACAGGTAATTTTTATATACTATATCTTGTACTTATTTTCTTTCTTTTATACATTCTTCCGTCAATTTAACACAAAAAAAAAAAAACGGAACGCTTGCACGTCCCGCTCTCATTATTAATCCATTACCTTAAGTATTTCGTATACGCCGTCATTCGATGTTTCCTGAAGCATTATATAGGTATCCGCCGCAGCCTCACCCATTTCAACATCCTCACGCAGCTTAATCAAGGTCATGATCCCGATTGTTCCGTCGGTTGTTTCCGAAGTTATTTCCTTGTCGCCATATGCCACATATGAAAACTGTCTGTTTTCCGGTGACACCAACACCTTATCCGCTATCGTGTATACAATATAATTCTGCTCTACCTGTTCTCCATTAGATGTATATTTTATCGAAAGCGAATCATTTGTAAATTTTGTATCAATATCGCTTGCATAAACATTTGTCAGCTTGTGGTCCTGTATTGTCGCAACAACCCTTAGCTGCTTTCCTACAAAGAAATCAGGAGAATCGATAGGCTGAATTGTGATGACTTTATAATCATTGTCCACAGCATCCACGAGCTTACCCATATCCTCATCCGAAACTGCGAGATTTACAGCAGGCTTTTCCTCTGTCTCCTCCGATTTCGACTCCTCACTCTTCTCCGCAACCTCAACATCAGGCTCTATCTCGCCGCTTGCAAGCTTATCTGCATAATCCTCCGCAGTTTCTGCCTTTTTTCCGCACGCCGACGCTGACAGCGCTATCGTTAAAGCAAAAAATATCGTTAATATCTTTTTCATTTGTTTTCCCCTTATTTTATAATAAGACTTTCGCCTGTCATCTCGGCCGGTTTTTCAATACCCATCATATCAAGCATTGTCGGACAGAGATCACAAAGCTTACCTTCCTTGAGCTTAACGTCTCCCTCACCGATAACAATCATCGGAACCGGATTGGTTGTATGCGCTGTAAACGGCTCCTTTGTCTCGGGATCAACAAGACAGTCCGCATTGCCGTGGTCAGCCGTAATTATAGCCTTGCCGCCCTTTTCAAGCAGCTTTTCCACCATCTTGCCCACACAGGTATCAACCGCTTCAACAGCCTTGATCGCAGCGTCCATAATACCCGTATGACCTACCATATCGCAGTTAGCATAGTTAAGAATAATTACATCATACTTGTCCTCCTCTATCGCCTTGCATACTGCCTCGCACACCTCCGGAGCCGACATTTCCGGCTTGAGGTCAAAGGTTGCAACATCAGGCGACTTGATAAGGATTCTGTCCTCACCCTCAAACTGACGCTCCTCGCCGCCGTTAAAGAAGAAGGTTACATGCGCGTACTTCTGTGTTTCGGCAATTCTGAGCTGTGTCATGCCGAGCTTTGAAACATATTCACCGAAGGTCATGTGAAGCTGCTCCGGTGGGTATGCGACTGTTACATTAGGCATTTCAGCATCATACTGCGCCATACATACGTAATTTACCTTGAAATAACCCTTCTTTCTCTCAAAGCCGTCAAAATCGGGATCAACAAAGGTTCTGGTGATCTGTCTTGCGCGGTCGGGACGGAAGTTGAACATGATAACGCTGTCGCCCGCTGAAATCATACCGTTCTTATTTACAACCGTAGGTACAATAAACTCGTCTGTTACGCCGTTTTCGTATGAATTTTTAATAGCCTCTACCGGATCAGTCTCCTGTATTCCCTCGCCTAAAACCATAGCGTCATATGCCTTTACAACTCTGTCCCATGCGTTGTCACGATCCATAGCGTAGTATCTGCCGCTGATTGTGGCAACGGAGCCTGTTCCTATTCTCTTCATCTCGTCAACAAGCTGCTGCATATATTCAACGCCCGATGTCGGCGGCACGTCACGACCGTCATGGAAGGTATGAACATATACCTTTTCAAGACCAATGCTGTTTGCCATTTCAAGAAGTCCGATAAGATGTCTGATATGGCTATGCACACCGCCGTCTGAAAGAAGTCCTATAAGATGAAGCGACTTATCATTATCCTTTGCCGACTGCATAGCGTCCTTTAACGCTTTGTTCTCGGCAAATGTGCCGTCCTCGATATCCTTTGTGATCTTAACAAGCATCTGATATACAACCCTGCCCGCGCCGATGTTTGTATGACCGACCTCGCTGTTGCCCATCTGTCCGTCAGGGAGACCTACTGCAAGACCGCTCGCCTGAAGCTGTGTGTGCGGGTAGTTTTTCAGATATGAATCAAGATTCGGCTTGTTTGCGGCTGCGATAGCGTTTCCCTCTGTATTTGAATTAATGCCGTAACCATCCATAATGATTAAGGCTATTGGTGATTTTGCCATTTTATTTTCTCCTTCTGCTTAAATCCTAATATACCCATAAAAATCCACGGATTCTTATGGGTATATATAATATCAACCTTTAGTTATTTAGCTGCTGATGTGATAACAGCGAAATCAGCCGCCTTGAGTGAAGCGCCGCCGATAAGTCCGCCGTCAATGTTCGGCTTTGCAAGAAGTCCCGCGCAGTTCTTCGCGTTCATGCTGCCGCCGTACTGGATCGTGATAGCCTTTGCTGTTTCTTCATCATAAAGTGAAGCAAGCAACGCTCTTATGCCGCCGCAAACCTCTTCTGCCTGATCGTCTGTAGCAGTCTTGCCTGTGCCGATTGCCCAGATAGGCTCATAGGCTATAACGACCTTCTTTGCATCGTCTGCGCTGATACCCGCGAAGGCCTTCTTGATCTGAATTGAAATCCAGTCCATTGTAATTCCCGCCTCGCGCTGCTCAAGCGACTCACCGCAGCAAACAATAGGAACAAGACCTGTCGCAAGCGCCTTCTTAGCCTTTAAGTTTACAGTCTCGTCTGTTTCGTTGTTGTATTCACGTCTCTCGCTGTGTCCCATGATTACATACTCTACACCGAGGTCAACGAGCATTTCAGCCGAAACCTCGCCTGTGAACGCGCCCTTTTCCTCATAGTGAAGGTTCTCGGCGCCTATCTTTACATGTGTGCCCTTTGCAGCCTCAACAGCCGGAGCAAGACATACATACGGTGTGCAGCATACAACCTCGCACTCAGCGCCCTTTGTAGCTTCAACAACCTCTTTTACAAAATCATAGGTCTCTGACGGAAGCTTGTTCATCTTCCAGTTACCTGCAATTATATACTTTCCCATTTTTTAATTACCTTTCCCTAAATTAAAATGTTTTTTTATTATTCAGCGTCTGTAAGAGCTACAATGCCCGGAAGGTCCTTGCCCTCTAAGAATTCCATTGAAGCGCCGCCGCCTGTTGAGATGTGGCTCATCTTGTCCGCAAGACCTGCCTGGTTAACAGCCGCAACACTGTCACCGCCGCCTATAACTGTTGTCGCGTCAAGCTCAGCAAGAAGTGAAGCTATTTCATTCGTACCCTTAGCGAAGTTCGGCATCTCGAATACGCCCATCGGTCCGTTCCATACAACAGTCTTAGCGTCTGCAAGAACTGCCTTGAAGTTCTCGATTGACTTCGGTCCGATGTCAAGACCCATCCAGCCGTCAGGAATATCGCCCTCAACAATCTTTGACGGAGCATCGTTATCAAACTTCTCTGTGATCACTGTATCAATAGGAAGAACGATCTTGTCTCCTGCCTCGTCGAGCATCTTCTTAGCGTAGTCGATATAATCCGCCTCAAGAAGTGAATCTCCCGTTGTCTTGCCCTGAGCTGCGAAGAATGTGTAAGCCATACCGCCGCCGATGATGAGCTTGTCAACCTTTTTGAGAAGGTTCTCAATTACCGAAATCTTTGATGATACCTTTGAGCCGCCGAGGATTGCAACAAGCGGTCTTACCGGTGAATTAACCGCATTGCCGAGGAACTTGATTTCCTTTTCAATGAGATAGCCTGCAGCTGCCGGCTTAAGATACTCTGTAACACCTACATTTGAGCAGTGCGCTCTGTGAGCCGTACCGAACGCGTCGTTTACAAAAAGCTCTGCGAGTGAAGCAAGCTCCTCTGAGAATGCAGCAACATTCTTTGTTTCTTCCGCTCTGTAGCGTGTGTTCTGAAGAAGCACAACGTCACCGTCATTCATTGCAGCAACAGCAGCCTTTGCGTTATCGCCTACAACGTTGTCGTCAGCCGCGAATACAACCTCTTTGCCGAGCTTCTCTGAAAGTCTCTTTGCAACCGGCGCGAGTGAAAGCTCCGGAACCGGATTGCCCTTAGGCTTGCCCATGTGTGAGCAAAGAATAACCTTCGCTCCGTTATTTACCAGATACTGAATTGTCGGAAGCGCCGCAACAATTCTTGTGTCGTCTGTGATTTCCTGCTTATCGTTAAGCGGAACATTAAAGTCGCATCTTACAAGGACTCTCTTGCCCTTTACGTCAACACCCTCTACATTTAACTTGTTTAACATGTTCGTAATCTCCTTTACATTGCCGACAGGACGGCGTATTTATATAACTATATTTTATACCAAAATCAATAATTTTTCAAGTAATATTGCAAAATTTATTTACTTTCTAATAAAATAATCAAGTTCGATAAAAAATTATCAATTTTGTGTTGATTTTGCACAATAGCTTGATCCGTAATACTTATAAATCAAACTTTATTCCGTTGCCCTCTACATATACCCTCTTATTGGGATTATTAAGCTCTGTTTCAAATATGTATTCATTATCGGCATTACGTACATCATATGCAGGAAGTGTTAGCTTTTCCGTATATGTTTTTACCGGTACTTCATTTTCGTACTTTATAGTTGTGATTGAATATGTCATTTTTTCGGATGTCGTATTTACGAGAATAACCCTGTCGTCACCCTCGGTTATGCATTTCAGTCTGATATCGGGCGATAAGCCGTAGGTGTTTATAACTCCGGCAAATTCCGATACACCGGAATCTATACACTGTTCAGTGATAAGACGCGCAATATGCCCCGCGCCTTCTCTGTTCGGATGTATCAGATTCCTTGTTCCCCACGCGTTCCAGAACATTTTACAGGTCTGTTTATAACCTATGGACGAGAAATACCACCCGCAGCGCGCATGGTTGTCAATATATAAAACACCGTGCTCACCGGCAACCTCACTCGATTCCTGCGCGTAGCATACATCCGAGTATATATACTCACCGTATTTGTTAAAATCATCAAGCTTTATGGTTTCCGATATAACAATGGGTATTCCGCCGGCATCCTTTATCGTATCTATAATTGTGCCCATACTATCCTTGAATTCCTGCGGTGTTCTCAATGAATAGTCATTGGTTCCGTATGATATAAGAGCGTAATCTCCTGGCTGCATGAAGTACAGAACGCTGTCCAATTGTCCCTTGTCGATAAAGTTTGTCGAGGTTTCTCCGGGAATTGAGAGATTGTGAACGTACAGCGAACCGGGAATATAATATTTAAGCATCTGTCCCCATCCGCCTCTTACCGTTTCCGACAGACTTCCGCTGATTTTTTCAGGATGATACTCAGAAGCTAACGAATCTCCGCAAATAAACACGCGTTTTTTTCTTGTTGAAATGTCGCCGGTCCGTTTTACTGTTATTCCCGAAATATCAAAATTTTTATTTCCCGAAAAGTTTTCCATTAAAGAGATGTTTAATTGTCCGTCCGTTACAGGAATTTCTGCCTGCTGACAAGCCTTTGAATAGAGAAGGTTGACCATCGCCGGATGACCTTCCAGCTTTACTCCCATATTTTCTATGTCTCCCGAATAAACGCACACCTCATACATTCCCGGATCAACATCAACATCAAATGATACCTCTCCCAAATGCGCCGCATCTATTCTTACCGCATTGGTCTGGCACTCCGAACCCGAAGCGGCAACGTTTCTGTTATACTGCGTCGTGTTAAATCCAAAACCCATGTCCTGTGAATATACCGTCGTCGCGTCAACATTGTACCAGCCGTAAATTGTCGAATTTCCGAAGTCGAAAAATACCGTAATGCCGTCGGCAATACCGTTGCATGCGCCTGCATAAGCTGTTGAAGCCAGCTGAAATATGCCAAGTCCCGCTGCAGCGCATAAAAGTCCCAATTTCTTTTTTAAATTCATGGTTATTTCTCCCGAAGTAAAATTATAATATATTTTACTTAATAATACCATAAATATATAAAAAAATCAAGGAACTTTCTGTTTTTCATAGTATTTCCTTCCCTTTTCTGTTTCCGATATTATAATTTAAAAAACCTCAGCGCCAGTAAAGCGGCCGCGATACCTGTAATATCGCCTATAACAGCGCATGGTATGGCCTTTTTTATATACCTCACTCTCGTTTTTGAAAAATATACGGCTATACAATAAAATGTGGTTTCCGTGCTTCCGCATATCACCGACGCAAGCCGTCCGGCAAACGAGTCCGCGCCGTAAGCATTAAGTATTCCCGAAAGAACGCCTATGGAGCCGCTGCCGGAAACAGGTCTTATCATTACAAGCGGCATGACCTCCGCGGGAAGTCCTATTCTTTCCGTGAGCGGTGATATGACCTTTACGGCAATATCAAGCGCGCCGGAGGCTTTAAGCATCGCTGCCGCCACAAGCATTGCCGCAAGAGGGGGAAATATATCCACCAGAAGCCTCATTCCGTTTCCCGCGCCTTCGATAAAGTCGGAATAAACCTCTCTTCTTTTTATCATTGCCGTAACAATTATTATCAATATGAATGCCGGCGTTATATATCTCATCTGTTTCCTCCGGTTAATTTTCCCATAAGCTTTACCGACAGCACCCCTACCGTAACCGCGCACAGGGAGGCAAACCACACAGGCGCTATTATCGACACCGGATTTGCAGAGCCTGCCGCCGAGCGCAGCGCTATAATGGTTGACGGTATTAACTGAAATGAGGTAGTATTGAGCACTACAAGCATACACATATTTACCGACGGGTATTCCGAGCCGTTATTTTCTATATCAAGCTGCTCCGCCGCAAGCATTCCCATAGGCGTTGCCGCATTCCCCATTCCGAGCATATTTGCGGTAATATTCATGGATATATATTCTCTTGCCTTTTCGCCGCTGCCGGGAAAAAGCCTTTTGACAAGCGGAGATATTATTTTACATATAAAATCCGAAATTCCGCATTTCTCCGTAATCTTCATTATTCCCGTCCAGAAGCACATCACTCCCGCCAGTCCGATCAAGGTCGAAACAGCGGTCTGGGCGCCCTCAAAAACCGCGTTTACCGTTTCATCAATTTTCCCTGTTGCCGCAGCGGTTATGATTGAAATAATCATCATAAAGCCCCATATATAATTCATGTACACCACCTCTGTATTATATATTCTATCCGCCAAAAATTTAGTACAATAAACCAATTGAAAAAAGGGGCGGTATAGTATATAATATTGTTATTAAAATATATAAGGACGGTTATTATGGAGCTTCCTATAGAATTTGCGGAGCGTATGAAAAAGCTTCTCGGTGGTGAATACGAGGCTTTTCTGCGCTCATACGATACAAAAATAAATCAGGGAATAAGAATTAATACTCTGAAATGTGATGATACAAAGGCGGCAGCCGCAAAGCTCGGCGCGCTCGACAAGGTCCAATGGTGTCCCGACGGATATTATGTTGAAAAATCCGCGCTCAGCGGAAATCATCCATACCATGCGGCAGGCGTCTTTTATTTCCAGGAGCCTTCGGCTATGTCCGCGGCGGAGGGACTGCCTTTGGCGGAAAATCCCCGTATTCTCGATCTGTGCGCCGCTCCTGGCGGAAAAACAACGCATATAGGCGCGAGAATGCAAAATAAAGGACTTCTTGTTTCAAATGAAATTATCCCGAAGCGCGCGGCGATACTCGCTGAAAATGTTGAGCGCATGGGACTTACAAACACGATAGTAACAAACGAAGCGCCCTCCAGGCTCGCTGAAAAATTCCCCGCCTTCTTTGACGGTATTATTGTTGATGCGCCGTGCTCGGGAGAGGGTATGTTCCGCAAGGAGCCGCAGGCGGTCACCGAATGGAGCGAGGCGCATACGCTTTCCTGCGCGCAGCGTCAGAAGAACATACTTGACGACGCGTATAAAATGCTGAAAACAGGGGGATATATTATGTACTCGACCTGCACATTTTCATTTGACGAAAATGAACTCGTCGTGCAATACATGGCTGAAAAATATAATATGGAAATATGCGATATACCGTGTCTTGACAATCTGTCGGACGGTATCGGGGATTTTCCCTGCATAGAAAAATGCCGCCGCGTATTTCCGCATAAGCAGAACGGCGAGGGGCATTTTGCCGCCCTTCTGAGGAAAACGGAGGATTCCGCGCCATATAATAAAAAGAAAAAACGTGACAAAAAAGGCGGCAAGACGGATAATTCTCTTGACACGGCAGTAAAGCTCTATCGTGAATTTGAGAAAAAAACGCTTAAAACAGCCGTCAGAGGTGAATTTATCCTGTTCGGCGATAATCTTTATCTTCTGCCGGAAAAGCTCGATACAGATGGGCTGAAAATTCTGCGCTGCGGTCTGCATCTTGGAGAGATAAAAAGAAACCGCTTTGAGCCATCGCACGCTCTCTCTCACGCATTCCCCGCGGACAGCTATAAAAACGCGCTGCGGCTTGATTGCGATTCGCCGGAAATAAAAAAATATATGCACGGTGAAACTATTGACAGCGGCTTAAACGGATGGTGCGTCGTATGCGCGGACGGCTACGGCATAGGCTGGGGCAAAGCGTCGGGCGGCACATTGAAAAACCATTATCCGAAGAGCTTACGCACTTTAAAATGAGGTGACATAGATGATTAAATTTATAGCGACCGATCTTGACGGCACGCTCCTTAACGAAAAGAAGGAGCTTCCTCATGATTTTGATGAAGTTCTGAACAAATTGAATGAAATGGGCGTTCAGTTTGCAATATCCAGCGGCAGACAATATGACACTGTTCTGGACCAGTTTAAACAATACAGCGATAAAATAACTATAATTGCCGAAAACGGCGCTATTGTCTTTGAAAAAGGCAGGCGTATCATTCTTGACCCGCTTGACAGCGACAGCGCCGCCGAGATTCTTGCCGCCGTTAAAAATGAGCCGGGCTTATACTCCCTTGCCTGCGGCGCGAACGGCGCGATGGGCGAGGAGGAGAACAAGGAGCATATAAAGGATGTTCTTATGTACTATTTAAACTATAAAACCGTGGATAACGTCATAGAAGCATCGAGAAATGATGATATTCTGAAAATCGCAATTTACGATGACGAGCTTTCGGAAAAGCACTGCTACAACGTTCTGAAAAAATTCCACAATACCCACAATGTCCTCGTATCCGGCGAGCATTGGCTTGACGTTATGAAGGCGGGTGTGACAAAGGGCAAGGCTATTGAGCATATCCAAAGACTTTACGGATATAAGCCGGAGGAGTGCATGGCATTCGGCGACTTTATGAATGACGCGGATATGATGCGCGTGTGCTTTCACAGCTACGCAATGGAGAACGCGCATCCCGATTTAAAGGCGCTCTGCCGCTTTAGCGCGCCGTCAAACGATGACGAGGGTGTTACGAAAATCATTAAAAAAGTAATATTTAACGAAACATAAATACAGCCCGGCTTTATTCCTGAGCCGGGCCGACGCTTTATTCTGTTGTATTTTCGCTTTGCGGCGCGCCGCCGTTATCAAGAAGCTTTTCAATAATTCCTAGCATCTTCTGGCGCGTTGTTTCTCTTGCAAGCGCGTTTTCCGGTACTGCCGGTTCATTTTTCAGTGATTCCTGCATCATATCAAGCTGAGTCTTTACAAGGTCAATAACCTTTTCGCCCTGCTGCTGAGCGCGGAATACCTCCATTGTCTTTAATATCTGCATTCTTACCGGCATTGCCGTTTCCGCAGTTTCGTCGCGCAGCTGCTCCTGCATCTTTGAAATCTGATTGTCAAAAACCTCATATATATTTACTGCCATTTCATTTGCCTCGCTTTCCTTTTCGTCCGCGCGCAGGCATACAGCAGTATCGCTTATCCACCGCGCGCGTCCCTTCTTTACCAGTCCGTCAGCACGCTTTGGATAGGTGCTTCCTACAATATTTCCGTTTTCATCAATCACAGTAATGTTTTTTGTCATGGGTGTCCTCCCCTCTGCAATTTGTTCTGTTTTTTGTTATGGGTGCCGTCCCCTGTGATTCTATTTTAACACATTTATATACGAATTGCAACAGTTTTCAGATAAGCATTTGTTAATTTACCAAATTTTAATCTTCATAATGACCTCTACAGGCAATTATCCAAAGATTATGTAAATATAATCATCCCAAGCCCTGTCTGACCACAGTTTATTCATCATCTACCTCAATAAGCTCATGCTGCTGTCCTCTGCCTGCCTCAAGCTGTTCGATTGCTCTGTCTATCATAGCAAGATATTCTGCATTTTTCGCAGCTTTCATAATTTTGTTATAATGTTCAAGACTTAATATTACAACATTTTTTTCTTTTTTACGAGTAACTATAACAATTTCATCATTATCTGTTGCCTGATCACAATAATCCTTTAAGTTATTTCGTATTGTTGAATAATTAACTGCTAACATAATAAACACCTCACTGTTATTGATATAATTATTGTACAATATTTTGTTCAATATGTCAAGTGAAATTTTATGGATGCGCAATTTATATATTGCCACACAGTTCAATATATGCTATAATCAAGTCAAAGTCAACTGACCGTGGATTGAAGCTTTTATATTACCGGTTTATAATTAAAGCATGGAGGTGAAGCGTAATGGATTTAAGCAAAAACGGAAGATTGCTTTATGCTTTAAGAAAATCAAAGGGAATGACACAAAAACAGGTTGCCGATAAATTGAATATCTGTGCGAAAACCGTTTCAAAATGGGAAACGGGGCACGGCTTTCCCGATGTTTCCGCAGTATCCGCACTGGCGGAGATATTGGGCGTAAGCTCTGATACGATTTTATCGGGCAACTTAATTCAGAACACGGAGGATGTCGGTAATATGAAAAGAACAAAATTTTATGTATGCCCCCACTGCGGAGCAATTATGCAGGGAACAGGGGAATGTAAGGTTATATGCTGCGGCAAGCAGCTTACAGCTTTAGAAGCCGCGCAGGCGGATGAGGAGCACGCGGTAAAGGTTTCCGAAGTCGAAAATGACTATTTCATCACTTTTAATCACGAAATGACAAAGGAGCATTTTATCAGCTTTATGGCATATGTGACCTTTGATAAGGCTCTTATGCTGAAGCTGTATCCCGAACAGGACTCGTCGGCGCGGTTTCCGAAAATGCACGGAGGAAGACTGTATTACTATTGCAGCAGACACGGCTTATTTGAGTACAAGCCTGAAAAACTTCAAGGAGGTAAATAATGATACTTGAAACAAAAAATCTAATTCTGCGCCCATGGAAAGAAACAGACGCGGAGGAATTATATAAATATGCCCGTGATCCCGATATAGGTCCGATTGCGGGCTGGCCGCCGCACACAAGCGTCCAAAACAGCCGTGAAATTATAAAAAGCGTGCTTTCGCACCCGGAAACCTACGCGGTTGTGCTTAAAAAAACAGGTCTGCCTGTCGGAAGCATCGGCATCATGAAAAATGCCAATATTCCGACCAAGGAAAATGAGAGAGAAATCGGATATTGGATAGGCAAGCCGTACTGGGGACAGGGGTTGATCCCCGAAGCGGTGCGGGAATGTCTGCGGCGCTGCTTTGAGACTTTGGACTGCGAGCGCGTATGGTGCGGCTATTACGACGGCAATGAAAAATCACACCGCGTACAGGAAAAATGCGGCTTCAGCTATCATCATACCGAAAAAAATAAGCCGTGTCCTCTGATGAATGACATTCGCACCGAGCACATATCGGCTATTACAAGAGAGAAATGGCTGTCATGTGACTTGGATTAAAGTATATGATAATATTGAAACCGGAATTGCGGAGGTAGTATAATGATTATCAGAAAATACCGTCCGGATGACTGCGCGGAAATCGCAGAATTATTTTATAATACCGTTCATACCATAAATTCCAAAGATTACACCGCCCGACAGCTGAACGCATGGGCAGACGGCAAAGCGGAGCTGTCGGAATGGAATAAGTCGTTTTCCGCGCATTTTACCGTTGTCGCGGTCGAAAATGATATAATAATCGGGTTCGGAGATATTGACGAGAGCGGCTATCTTGACAGATTATATGTGCATAAGGATTATCAGCGTCATGGGGCTGCCGCCGCTATTTGTGATACGCTTGAGAATGCCTTTGATGTAAACAAAATAACCGTACACGCGTCTGTCACTGCAAAACCGTTTTTTGAGCACAGAGGGTACAAGGCGATTAGAAAGCAGGAGGTTATCAGAAAAGGCGTTGGTCTGATTAATTATATTATGGAAAAACATCAGTAGTTTATATAGCTAAATTATTGTTTGAAGCCTCCCTGCGACGCCGCTTGCGGCTTCGGAGGGAGGCAATCAAACAATAATTTTATTGCTTCTGCATATAGTTATATCACTGTATAGGTGAAGCCTTTTCCTTTGTTGTCTTTGCCTTTCCCTGAATTTCCGGAACCGGCTCTATCTCGTTTTTATCACTTTTTCCGTTTGGCTTTCTTACTCCGTGAATATCACCGTAGCGTTCGCGTCTCATTCCCTGTTTTGCCATAAAATTTACCTCTTTCCGTTAGGACCCAATGCCTGCTTTTTTATGTTATAATGCTTGTTCTGCGGCTTAACATCGCCCTTTTCCTGCTCCGGTTTATTTTCTTTTAATTTTGTCGCCATGAGATACCTCCATTATATAAGCTGCTAATATTATGGGCAATGTTAAATAAAATTATTTATAACGTTTATTTTCTTTATTATAGAAATAATTATAGGTGTGTCAAGCGAATAAACAAAAATTCGCCGCAAAAAATGTAATATACAACAAAAATTCGTTGCATTTTTTTTATGAGGTGCTATAAATACAAAAAAATGCGCTGTTCGGCTCAAGGCTTTAACAGCGCATTTCTATAATTTTATAATTTACAGTATCGAATCCCACAGCTCCTCGTGCGGATTTGCTATTACCTCGGTGTTAATAAGCACACCGCCCTCGGCTGCCAGCGCCGCGCCCGCGTCAACCGCGGCTCTTACGTCGCTTACGTCGCCTGTGAGAGTTACAAAGCACTTGCCGCCCATACCGCGCGCGATTCTCACCTCGATAAGCTCTATGTAGCCCGACTTAACCGCCGCGTCCGCCGCTTCAATCGCGCTTGCCGCCGTGAAGGTCTCGATTATGCCCAAGGCTCTCCTTCTTGAAACCTCAACTACTCCGCTTACAGCTTCAAGCACGTTCTTGCCCAGATTACCTATTACAAACGTATCAATAATTCCGTCCTCTGCAATAACCTTTGCGCGGTCAACCGACGCGTGAATTGCTGAAAGCTCGCCGCCTACTATTGTCACATATTTGCCCGGACATACGGCACCCGATGAAAGGAGCGTTATACCCGCGCTCTTGAGCATTTCATCCGTTACTACGATACCTTTTGATACGTTTTTACATTCAACCAGTCCTATTGCGTTCATTCGTGTTCACCCTTACTTTCCGATTATTACAAATCTGTCTGTAACTGCCTGTACAGTACCGTCAATGCTTGCGTGCATACAGGTTCCGAGATCCTTGTAGTCTGTCGCGGCTACGACCTGACCTCTTGTAACTCTGTCGCCCGGCTTTACAACTGCCGACGCGGGCTTGCCCACATGCTGACTTAATTCTATATATACCGCGTTCGGGTTGAATACGGTGTCTACCTTCTCAACCTTGTTCTTTACATATCTTCTGATGCCGAGACGGTCGATAAGCTTATTTGACGATACAAGTCTTGACGCGCGTTCGGGGCGAACATGCTCAGGCTGAATGTTATTCTGACGGCGCAGACCGTGCTTGCCGAGCAAGCCCTTGATTTCCATTGAAACCTTTGACGGGAGTATTCCCTGCTGACAGGCTATAACCGAGCATACGCCGCAGCCGCAACAGAGCGCGTTCTGCAAAAAGGCTTCGGTATCTTTTACCTCGCCGTGTCCCGCCGCGCGAACCGTCTTATGTACTTGTAAATTATAGCCGAGAAGATACCTCGGGCATATATCCGAGCACATCGTACAGCCGCAGCAGGCTGCCGATGAACGCTTTATCGCGATATTTACCGGCATCTTGATACGCTGTATAATAGCGTGCGTTTTCGGGAATACAAGAAGTCCCTTTGTCGTCTTTGTAACAACATCGTTTTCAAGATCAACAAGCTTGCCCATCATAGGACCGCCGTTAACTACCTCTTTATCCTTTAAATCAAGATATCCCGCAGCCGCAAGAAGCTCTGAAATCTTCATTCCCACCGGCGCCTTAACGGTAATATCGCGCGGAACATCACCGCCGATCGTCACATATTTTTCTATAACCGGCGTTGCCTCGTTTACCGCCTTATAAATATTGAACACCGTTTCAACATTTATGACCATAACGCCGACCATTACCGGAATCGCGCCCTCGGGAATGATTTTTCCCGTTGTTTCATAGGTGAGCACGACCTCATCACCGGCGGGGTATATGTCGGGGATTTCCTTGATTTTTACTCTTGTGCCGGAAAGCGACGCTACAATACCGGCATCAAGAAGGTGCATATTCTTGCCCTTGATACCGATCAACGCTTCCTTTGCATTCATTACATCGCACAAAAGATTTAACGTGTCAACCAATTCACGGAGATGACATTCAAGAATATGATGGTCAACCATCATGAGCGGCTCGCATTCTGCCGCGTTTACAACGATCTGTTCGACATTCTCCGAAAACTTTCTATGTGTCGGGAAGCCCGCGCCGCCCGCGCCGACTATTCCCGCTTCATATACGATTTTTTGAAGCTCTTCCAAATTCATAGCTGCTTCCACTCCATTCACCGTAATGCTATAATGTATTTAAGAGCAGGCTTAAACCTGCTTATCATCCAAAATTCCAACTATCAGTGCATCCACAGGGGCATTCTGATCTCTCATACCCATTCTCGCTCCCGAGCCCTGTGTTATTATAACATCCTCGCCTATGCCGGCGCCCACACCGTCAACAGCGACAAGATATTTGTCTACCAGCTTATTGTTCTCTATGCACTGAACAAGCATAAATTTGCTTCCCACAAGCGAACCAAGCTTATGGGTCGAAACTACGCTTCCGTAAACTCTGCCTAAAATCATATCCATCAATCCTTTCTGCAATTCACCGAATAACCCTGCAAAAACCTTTTAAATGCCGTTCCGTGTTGTCATTTCTGCGCTCGATTCGGGAAATTGCAGACAGTAATTTTAAAATTCAACAAAATTATTTTGTAAGTATCTTTATAATATCGCCTGTTTTAAGCGCGCAGGCGTTCGCGTCATCGGTATCGATGTGCATTTCCGGCGTAAAGCTTTCATGTACTCTTACCTGAACGTCATAGAAACGTGTCGGCTTGCCGGTCTGAACCTCAACATCAACGAGGTCGTTATCCTTTACTCCGTACTTATCCGCAAGTGACGGCGGTAAATGAATATGTCTGTTTGCTATAATACAGCACTCGTTAAGATAAATGCTGCCCTTAGGGCCTACAAGCGCCATCGGAGCAGAACCCTTCAGCTGACCTGACGGACGGACCGGAGGACTGTTTTTAAGCTTGAAGGTATCTGTTCTTGAAATCTCTACCTGGCTCTCTTTTCTTAACGGACCTAATACTCTGACATTCTCGATCGAACGAAGATTCGGGCTGACGATCGTTACGCATTCCTCTGCCGCGAACTGACCGCCCATAAGCTCCTTTTTTCTGTGAAGCTCGTAGCCCACGCCGAAAAGCGCGTCGCAATCCTTACGGCTGAGGTGAACGTGACGGGCAGAAACGCCGATTTTTACAACGTCTTCCTCTTCCTTCTTCTTCAAAGTAGCCACAACTGCATTGGTTATAAGCTCTTCCAGTGTTGCCACCGCGTATCCCTCCTATGTAATAGATACGCATATGTACGCCGATTGACGTACATATGCTATTGTGTTAAACTTCTATCTATTAATTAGTCAAGTGACGGCAAAATCTTTTCAACATCGCCGTGCGGACGCGGAATAACGTGAACTGATACGAGCTCACCGAGTCTTGAGCCTGCCGCTGAACCTGCGTCTGTAGCTGCCTGAACTGCGCCTACATCGCCTCTTACCATAACAGTTACGAGACCTGAACCGATTCTCTCTGTGCCGATAAGTGTTACATTAGCTGCCTTAACCATTGCGTCTGCTGCTTCGATTGCTGCTACGAGACCTCTTGTCTCAACCATACCTAATGCTTC
>JBJEIV010000127.1:0-3233 GCA_051877395.1 Candidatus Ornithomonoglobus sp. | reverse complement strand
GTGAGAAGGGTGCGGAGCGCCGGAGATAATGACCGATACCTGTATAATAGCTGAAAAATCAGGAAATTTATACAATATCTCATTTTAAAATATTGTATTTTATCTCAATTTGTGATATTATATGCAGAGAGGATTATATGTTTGCAGTATTTCTGCAGTATTAATATATTCATTTGAGGTGATAAGCAATGAAGAAAAATAAAATTTTAGCAACTATGATGACATCTATAATGGTGACAGGGATGATGAGCGGCTGCACGTTTAATCCACGAGATAATATTGCGCCGGCATTATATGGGGCACCACCAACTGAGTTAAAACCGCCTGTTATAAATGATGTTCCGACACAAACCCAATCCGGTGAAAAACAGTAATAGAAGGAAACAAATATGAATAGTTATGCAGTAAAAACAGAGAATTTAAAGCTGTTGGCAGAATATAGGAAATCTATAATAAAGAAACCGCCTTTAAGAAATTTGTTTTTAGAACTAACACTCCGATGCAATGAGCATTGCATTCATTGCGGCAGCCGATGCGGTGAATTCAGTAACCATACAGAACTGTCATTAGAACAATACAAAAAAATCCTGGATGATGTGAAACAGGATTTTGACATTTCTCAAATTAAACTTGATATAACAGGCGGTGAGCCGCTTTTACATAAGGATTTTTTTGAAATTATGGATTACGCCAACAGGCTCGGATACATTTGGGGAATGACGAGCAATGGAACCATGATTAATGATGATGTCGCTAAGAAGCTGTATAAGTGTGGTATGCGTACTATCTCTATAAGTATTGATGGTCTGGAAGATACACACGACAGGCTTCGAGGAAGAAAAGGTGCGTTTACATCTGCTATGAACGGCGTAGAAGCATTGATTAGATATGGAAAATTTGAACATATACAAATTACTACGGTTATCAATCATCAAAACATAAACGAATTACCGTTGATGTTTGATATGTTGAGAAATATTGATATAACTTCTTGGAGAATAGTCAATATAGAACCAATGGGCAGAGCAAAAGACCATCCTGAATTGATACTAACAAACGAAGAATATAAATACTTGTTTGAATTTATCATAGAAAAAAGAATGTTGGGGTATCCGCTGACATACGGATGCAGTCATTTTCTCGGCTTGGAATACGAAAGACAAGTGAGAGATTGGTATTTTTTGTGTAATGCCGGATTATATACTGCAAGTATTATGGCTAATGGTGATATTGCAGCATGTCTGGATATCGAAAGACGCCCCGAGCTTATACAGGGGAATATATTAAAAGATAATTTTAAAGATGTTTGGGAAAATAGATTTGAAATATTCCGAAATGATTTGAGTAATCACAACGAGAAATGCAGTCAATGTGATAAATGCCAATTTTGTCACGGAGGATCATACCATAGTTGGGATTATGATAAAAATGAACCGATAGTTTGTTTCAAAGGAATATTGTTTTAAATTACATATGAGATGTTATTGTCAACACCGTCCTTTTCATAGTGTATCTACCATCTCACCCAATCAAAATCTTCTGTTAAATATTTGTTACGATGAAAATAAAACGGAGAGCTGTTTTTTGTCGCTCTCCGTATTTTTATTAGCATATATTATAATTCAGCCAGAGCCTTGTAGTTATCCTTCAATGCCGGATACATTTTTCTGTAGAGCTGATAGAACTTATCATACTCCGCGCTGTTTGCGGCATCGGGAGCCTGCTCGGTCTTTGTCTTAACGACTCTTCTGCACGCCTCCTGAACACTCGGATAAACACCCGCGCCTACACCCGCAAGGATCGCCGCGCCCAGAGCCGGACCTTCCTTTGAGGTTACGGTCGTTACAGGCATATTGAATGTATCGGAAAGCATTGAGCGCCACAGCGGTGATGACCCGCCTCCGCCGCAGGCTGCCATACTCTCAGATGTAACATCCATTTCTCTTAATACCTCAACGCAGTCACGCAGGCTGTAAACAACACCCTCCATTACAGCGCGCAGCAAATCGCGCTTTTCGTGCATTGCGCTCAGACCTATAAACGCGCCGCGGCAGTCGGGGTCAAGATGCGGTGTGCGCTCCGCCATAAGATACGGCAGATACAAGAGCTTGTTGCAGCCTATCGGGCTTTGCTCCGCTTCCTTGTCCATGAGATAATACGGGTCAACACCCATTGACTTTGCCGTTGAAATTTCCTCCGCGCAGAAGTTGTCGCGGAACCATTTAAGTGAAAGTCCGGCAGCAAGAGTAACACCCATAACATGCCATTCTCCCGGAACGGCGCAGCAGAAGGTATGGACTCTGCCCTTCTTGTCAAGATGCATTTCCTTTGTATGAGCGAATACAACGCCCGATGTGCCTATTGTCGTAAACGCCTTGCCCTCTTCAACAACACCCGTGCCGACAGCGGCGGCAGCATTATCGCCCGCGCCGCCTACAACCGGAGTTCCCGCCGGAACGCCTGTGAGCTTTGCCGCATCCTCAGTTATATAGCCCGTGATCTCCGGGCTTTCGTAAACCTTAGCCAGAAGCGACTTGTCTATATCAAGCTTTTGCAGCACCTCGTCCGACCAGCAGCGGTTTGCGATATCAAGCAGCTGCATACCGCTCGCGTCCGAAACCTCGGTCGCATACTCGCCCGTAAGTCTGAAACGTACATAGTCCTTTGCAAGGAGAATGTGGCGGCATCTTGCGTAGTTCTCCGGCTCGTTGTTGCGTACCCAGAGAATTTTAGACGCGGTAAAACCGGTAAGCGCCGGATTTGCCGTAATCTCAATCAATCTCTCCGCGCCTACTCTCTCGGTGATCTCGTCGCACTCCTTTGCGGTACGGCCGTCACACCAAAGAATCGCCGGACGTATAACATCATTATTTTCATCGAGCATAACCATTGAATGCATCTGACCCGAAATGCCTATACCGGCAATCTGTGACGCGTCAATGCCCTGCGTAACAACGCGCAGCGTTTCAACGGATGCGTTGTACCAGTCAAGCGGATCCTGCTCAGCCCAGCCGTTTTTCGGCTGTGACATAGGATACTCAACGGTATGGCTCTTTATTGTATTTCCCTCTTCATCAAACAGTACAGTCTTGGTACCGCTTGTTCCGAGATCTATTCCAATGAGATATTTCATAAATTTTCCCTTTCATCGTCATTTTTAGATAATAGAGAATAAATAATATATGCTTTTGACTAAGTTTTCTATAGTCAATGCAATGAAGAAAACTTAGTCA
>JBJEIV010000126.1:0-3240 GCA_051877395.1 Candidatus Ornithomonoglobus sp. | reverse complement strand
ACGATACCGACAGCCTTGAAATTGAAAAGATAGGACCTAAGTTTGAAAACCATGAGCTTTTCCCCAGACGCATAAACACAGAGTTTGCTCAGATAGTGGACAGAGGCACAATAAAGATGAGAGTATGGGAAAGAGGCGCGGGAGAAACTCTCGCATGCGGAACAGGCGCCTGCGCGACACTGGTTGCCGCAACCCTTGACGGACACGTTGACGGTGAGGCGGATCTTGTGCTTCTGGGCGGAACACTTCACATAAAGTGGGACAGGGAGGACAACTGTGTATATATGACAGGTCCCGCAAGGTTCGTATTTGACGGCGAAATCACCATATGATCCGTAATAATATCGTGAAAACGGGGTAGAGAACATTCACAGCTTTCTCTATCCTGATTTTTTTTACAAAAATTCAAAGAAATATTTTGTCTGCTCTGACATAATGATAGTAATATAAATATATTATGAGAGGAGCGTATAAATGAAAAGGTTTTTAATTATAATCGGAATAACGGCCGCTATGGCTTTAAGCGGCTGCGCGGCTGTCACGACGGACAGTCCGACAGCTTCCGCGGAGGTCAGCTCGGTAAGCGATTATTCGTCACTGGACGGTACAGGGAGCGGATGGGGCTTTGTGCGTAAGAAAGGCGCGCCGCCTGAAATTCCGTCGGCTCAGGCGAAAATGCTTGAAAAATATAATGGACGGTACATAGACCACAGCAAGGAGAAAAATCTGTATCTTACCTTTGATGAGGGGTATGAAAACGGTTTTACGGCAAGGATACTTGATATACTTGCAAAAACCGATACACCTGCCGCGTTTTTTGTAACGGGTCCGTACCTTGAAGGACAGGGTGAGCTTATAAAAAGAATGATAGACGAGGGGCATATTGTCGGCAACCACACTGTTCATCATCTGAATCTGCCTAAGCAGACGGTTGAGACGGTACAAAAGGATATTTCTGACCTTAACGAGAAATGCGGGGAGCTTTACGGCTATAAAATGGAGTATATGCGTCCGCCAGAGGGTGAATTCAGCGAGCGTGCTCTTGCAATAATAAACGATATGGGGATGAAAACCGTGATGTGGAGCTTTGCATATAAGGACTGGGACGTAAATATCCAGCAGGGAGCAGATTACGCGTATGAGAGCGTCATGCCGTATCTTCATGACGGCGCTATAATACTGCTCCATGCGGTATCCTCTGACAATGCGGGGGCATTGGAAAGAATAATCAATGATGCAAAAGCGCAGGGCTATACCTTTAAAACGCTTGATGACTTATATAATTCTTCATCGGCAGAAGAAGCGGCTGATGAAGCGGCTACTGAAAAAGCCGGTACAGATGATTAAGAGGTCCCGCGCCGTGACCTAAATCCATGCCGTCCCTAATCGCGCCGACAACATATTCCGATGCCGCCTTTGCCGCCTCGCGCGCTGTCTTTCCGATGGCGAGGGAGCAGGCAAGGGCGGAGGAAAGCGTACAGCCGGTGCCGTGGGTGTTCGGATTGTTTATAAGCTGATGATTAAAGGCGGATACTGCTCCGTCATAAATCATATCGCAGCCGTTAAGGTGGCCGCCTTTAAGCATAACGGCGCAGCCGTATTTATCATGCAAATAGGCGGCTGCCCGTTCCATATCAGCCTCTGATCGTATCTTACAGCCTGTAAGCTGTTCTGCCTCCGGCACGTTGGGAGTGATCACATCCGATAACGGAAACAGCCTTTTCTTCATAAGCTCCGCAGCGTCGGACGGGAGAAGCTGTCTGCCGCTTGATGAAATAAGGATCGTATCAAGCACAACATTTTCCGGTCTGTATTTTTCAAGCGTTTCGGCAATTACCGACACGATTTCTTTGTTTACGCACATACCGATTTTTACGCAGTCGGGAAAAATATCGCTGAAAACAGCTTCAAGCTGCGCCATTACAGTATCTGCCGGAATTTCATATACTCCGCTTACGCCGAGAGTATTCTGAATCGTAAGAGCTGTCGGAACGCTCATTGAGTAAAGTCCGAAGGCTGCCGCGGTTTTAATATCCGCCTGAATCCCCGCGCCGCCAGAGGGGTCAGAGCCTGCAATCGTTAAAAAGGTTTTCAAAGTATCTTCACCGCCTCTTTAAGTCTTTTGGAGTTTGCTTCTATATCTCCCTTAAAGATGCCCGAAACAACAGCAATTCCATAGACACCGGAGCCTTTAAGCTCCTGTACGTTATCAATATTAATTCCACCTATTGCGTAAACCGGAAGCTTTGAGACCGCCGTTATTTCCTTTAATGTATCGATGGACATCTTTTTTGCGTCCCCTTTGGTGACGGTACCGAAAACCGCGCCGGAGCCTATGTAATCCGCGCCGTCCGAATACGCCTTCTGCGCCTGTAGGGCTGTTTTGGCGGTTACGCCGATTATGGCGCCGCTGCCTAATATTCTTCGCGCGTCGGCAGGTGACGCGTCGCCCTGACCGAGATGCACACCGTCCGCGCCCGATTTAATGCACACTTCTATATTGTCATTTATAATGAGAGGCACATTGTATTTTCTGCACACCGCGAGAGCTTCCTCCGCGTATTCAATATACTTCTCATCGGAAATATTCTTTTCGCGCAGCTGTATAAGTCCCGCGCCGCCCTTGACAGCCGCTTCTATATCCTCGCCTAAGGATCTCTGTATCAGACCTCTGTCCGTTATTGCATATAATCTGTTCAGCATCATTATGTATATTGCTCCTTGTATTTTGAAGTTGATTAAATTATAAAATAAATTCAGTCATAAGTCAAGTCTGTTTCTGTCTTAATTGCAGTCTTATTCTTTTTACGCCGTTTGAAGTCGGCATAAACACATTTTATTAAACTGACCAGTCCGCACAGAATTACGAATATAACATACAAGTATACAAAAACTGCCATAATAACACCCCTCTACATATTAACTTGTTGTATAATATGCCCTACGAAAATAAAAGGTGAGTTAGAGAATATGAAATAGCTTGACAAATGCGTCTAAAAAGGTTAAAATATATATAATAGATTTATGCTCAGGCATGGTTATATAAAAGGAGGAAACATCAATGGGATTAACTTTAACAGAAAAAATCCTGTCGGCTCATCTTGTTGAAGGTGAAATGGTTAAGGGTACGGAAATCGGTATCAGAATTGACCAGACACTTACTCAGGATGCTACAGGTACAATGGCTTATCTTGAATTTGAGGCAATGGGAGTTCCGCGTGTTAAGACGGAGCGTTCGGT
>JBJEIV010000125.1:0-3246 GCA_051877395.1 Candidatus Ornithomonoglobus sp. | reverse complement strand
TATCATCTGCCAACATATCCGTCATCCTCCTTTGTAAATTATTTATCTGTCCAGCTGTTGGTGAGATGCGTCAACGACCGCAAGGATCTCATCATCGGTAACCTCGCGCTGTTCAGCTGTTTTTTTCAGATACGCAAGGTATTCTATATTTCCTTCTGGACCCTTTACGGGTGAGAAGGAAAGTCCGGCAATATTAAAGCCGGCATCCTGCGCAAAATCAAGAACCGCTCTGATCACGTCAAAATGTACTTTTTTGTCACGGACAACACCCTTTTTACCTACCTGACCTTTACCCGCTTCAAACTGCGGCTTGATAAGAGCCACAATTTCACCGGTATCAGAGAGGAGCTTATAAGCGACCGGAAGCACAAGCCTGAGAGAAATAAAGGAAACATCAATAGACGCAAAATCTATAGGCTCCCCAATGTCCTCAAAAGTGACGTACCGGATATTCGTACGCTCCATATTAACAACTCTTTCATCCTGACGAAGCTTCCATGCAAACTGACCGTAGCCTACATCGACCGCGAATACCTTTTTTGCGCCGTTCTGGAGCATACAGTCGGTAAATCCGCCTGTGGAGGCCCCGATGTCCATAGCTGTTTTGCCTTCAAGGGTGATGGGAAATTCCTGCATAGCCTTCTCAAGCTTCAGCCCTCCGCGGCTCACGTATTTCAATTGTTCTCCGCGGATCTCGACCTCGGTTTCGTTTTCATCGATCATCATTCCCGCTTTATCGCATTTCTGATTTTTAACATAAACCTGTCCTGCCATTATAAGAGCCTTGGCTCGTTCGCGGCTTGTTGTCATACCCTTGTCTGTTATATATACGTCTAATCTTACTTTTGCCATTGTTTTGATCCCTTTACTATGAAGGCGGCAATTGTCTGCGCGTCCATACCGTATTTTTTATCAAGCTCGTCAACTGTGCCGTGCACAATAGGCTCATTCGGAAAAGCAAATGCTTTAAAACGACACTGCACGTTTCTGCTGATCAAAGCCTCTGCAATATGCTCACCCATTCCGCCGGATTTTATATTATCCTCTATAGTTACCACATTACCTGTTTTCATTGCCGAGGCGAGTATTGCCGATTCGCACAGCGGATATACCGTGGGAAGCTCAATGACCTCCGCGTCTATATTGCTTTCCATTAACAGACTTACAACCTCCTCCGCGGTATATACCATTCGTCCCGTGGTGATTATTGAAACATCACGTCCTGTCCTTCTGGTTATTGCAGCGCCGATTTTGAAATATTCAAAAGGGTATGTCGTCTGCGTGTTTCCGCGCGGATAGCGTATTGCAATAGGCCCATTGTGCGAATTTACCGCATAATCGAGCATGGAATTAAGCTGCTCGAAGGATGACGGTGAAAGAACCGTCATATTGGGCATACAGGAGAGAAATGAAAGGTCATATACCCCCTGATGTGTTTCTCCGTCAGCGCCGACAAGACCTGCTCGGTCAACAGGGAATACCACGTGAAGGTTTTGAAGGCACACATCATGCAGCGCCTGATCAAACGCGCGCTGAAGGAAGGTGGAATACAGCGGAATTACCGGTATATATCCCGAGGCCGCCATTCCCGCAGCAAAGGTAACGCCGTGCTGTTCAGCGATCCCCACATCGAAGAAACGGTTTTTAAACCGCTTTGAAAAATCAAGAAGTCCCGTACCGTCCGGCATTGCGCAGGTTATAGCGACGACCTTATCATTATATTCCGCTATACGCATAATGCTTCTTCCGAACTGTGAGCTGTAGCTGTCACTGCCGGACCTAAGCCCGCCTGTTTCAGGATCAAAGCCGCTTACTCCGTGAAATGCCGAAGGATCCTTTTCTGCCGGCGCGTAGCCCTTGCCCTTTACAGTTCTTACATGCAGAAATACCGGCCTTTTTTCTGTCTTTGCAAAGTCAAGACAGGTGATAAGCGACGGCAGATCATGTCCGTCGATCGGGCCTATATAGCGGAAGCCGAGATCATCAAACAGCGTTGTGGGAAGTATTTTCCTCCTGATGTTTGCCTTGACCCTTTGGATCGAATGCTTAAGCCATGTACCTAACAGCGGAATAGCATTAAGTATTTTTTCAACGTGTTTCTTTGATTTGAAGTAGTATCTGTTTATTCTTATATTTCTCAGATGCTTTGAAACAGCGCCGACATTCTTTGATATTGACATGGTATTGTCATTAAGAATAAGAATAAGCGGCGTTTTGGAATGACCCGCATCGTTTATTGCCTCATAGATTTCTCCGCCTGTAAGCGCGCCGTCACCGAACAGTGTAATAACATTATATTTCTCGCCGGCAAGATCCCTTGCGCGCGCCATTCCGAGCGCTGCGGAAATCGAGGTGGAGGAGTGACCCGTATCAAACGAGTCAAATTCACTTTCATTTCGTTTCGGAAAGCCTGACAAGCCGCCGAATTTTCTGAGAGTGGAAAATTCATCTTTTCTGCCTGTAAGTATTTTATGAACATAGGACTGATGACCGACATCAAATATGAGCTTATCCTCAGGCAGATTAAACACCTTGTGTATTGCAACGGTCAGCTCGACAACTCCAAGATTTGAAGCCAGATGTCCCCCGGTCCTGCTTACGTTTTCTATCAGAAACGCGCGTATATCCTTACATAGCTGTGTGAGTTCATTATTATTAAGTTTTTTCAGATCCCCATAAGCTTGCAGCTCTTCAAGCATATTTTTCATTTTGTAAATAACACTCTTTCCCAACCCCTGTACGGGTATTTATCTTATAATAACACAAATAAAATCATCAGCTTCTCTTACATAATTGTATTTATTATATCACAGGATCATAAAAAAGTCAATGAATGAGCTATGAATAGTTACAAAAAAGAGACCCCAAAAAGGTCTCTTTAATAATGTGCCCGGAGATTTTTTTGAATATAAAGACTGTGTTACGGTCAGTTTGCCTCGGGATCCGCTTCTGCGGCGGACTCTTCCGTAACGACTTCTACGATCTCTTCTTCTGCTTCTTCCGCAGCTTCTTCTGTTACGGCTTCTTCTGCAGCTGCCTGGACTGCCGGCTGAGCCTCAGCTGCCGTTTTCGGAATAACATCTATATATCCGCGGTAGTAAATTCTGAGTGTTACGGGTCCATAGGTGTCAATTGCGTCAAACAGGTAGAACTTGCTTGCCGGCGCGAAATACGGCGTGGAATCAGGAACTACAGATGTATATTCATCCGTGATATATGACTTTGCATCACTGTTTGTAAAGTCCT
>JBJEIV010000124.1:0-3261 GCA_051877395.1 Candidatus Ornithomonoglobus sp. | reverse complement strand
ATAGCGCCCTGAAAAAGCGTCACACGCTCTTTCAGAATAAGAAAAGAAAATATTACCGCAAAGAACGGCGAAAGCTTGTTGAGCATTGACGCGTCCGCAAGAAGAAGATGATCTATCGCGTAGAAATTGCACAGAATACCCATTGTTCCGAACACCGATCTTGTGATAAGTCCCGGCAGACTTCCCTTGTGCCACATAAAGCTCTCGCGGCCTTTAATGAGCGTAACCGCCGCGATCACGGCGGCAACAATATTTCTGAAAAAGCTCTTTTCAATTGAGGGCAGATCCCCCGCCAGCCTTACAAACATATTCATAAGCGCAAAGCAGAACGCTGACGCGATAATGCACAGCGCGCCCTTAGCCTTATCCGATTTTATTATCTTACTCAATTTATCTCAAGCCTCTTTTCATTATCGCTTCGGCGATTTTTATCCCGTCGATTGCGGCGGTCATTATTCCTCCCGCGTAGCCTGCGCCCTCGCCGCAGGGATATAGTCCCGCTATATTTGACTGCTTTGTTTCCTCGTCGCGGATGATCCGCACAGGTGACGAGGAACGGGTTTCGGGCGCGGTAAGCAGCGCTCCGTCCGCGGCAAAGCCCTTTATTTTCCTATCCATCACCGGCAGCGCCTCGCGCATTGTTTCAGTTACAAAGTCCGGGAGAATATCGTCCAGCTTACAGAGCCTTACTCCCGGCTTGTAGGTCGGCGTTACCTCAGGCGCCGCGCCGTTGCTTTTAAGAAAGTCGCCTACCGTCTGCGCCGGAGCCGTATAATTTCCGCCGCCAAGCTCATACGCCTTTTTCTCGATTTCTCTCTGAAAACGGCAGCCCTCAAGCGCATCGTCGCCCGGCAGATCCTCCGGCGTCACGTTTACAAGAAGCGCGCTGTTTGCGTTCTCACCGTCACGCGCAAAGCGGCTCATGCCGTTTGTTACCACGCCGCCCTCCTCCGATGCGGAAGCAACCACCTCGCCGCCCGGACACATACAGAAGGTATATGCCGTTCTGCCGTTTGAGGTCTTTACCGCAAGCTTATAGTCCGCCGCAGGAAGGAACCGAAGCATATCGCCGTACTGACTGCGGCTTATAAGCTCCTGCTTATGCTCTATTCTCGCTCCAATCGCGAACACCTTGCGCTCCATTGCCGCGCCGCTGCTTTTGAGCATCTCAAACGTATCTCGCGCGCTGTGACCCGCGGCAATTACAAGGGTATCGGTTTCGATTTCATACTCTCCCTCCGCATCTCTCACCTTAACTCCGGCAAGCCCCGCGCCGTCGGTGACAATACCGCTGAGCCTTGCGCCGAAGCGGACCTCTCCGCTGTGCCTTATTATATCCTCACGGAAGCTCTTTACCATGCCGCGCAGCTTGTCCGTTCCTATATGAGGCTTTGCGCGGTAGGTGATCTCATACGGCGCGCCGTGCTTTGCAAACTGTTCAAGGACAAAGCCTGTTCTCGGGTCGTTAACGCCTGTTGTAAGCTTTCCGTCCGAAAAGGTCCCCGCGCCGCCCTCACCGAACTGTACGTTGGATTCCGGGTTGAGCGCGCCCTCATTTTTCAGCCGTTCTATGTCCTTGATTCTTGTGTCCACGTCCTGCCCACGCTCAAGCACTATCACCCTCGCCCCATGCCTTGCCAGCATATACGCGCACATCATCCCCGCCGGTCCGAAGCCCGCAATAACAACCGGCTTTACGGGCGGCGCTCCCTTAGGGAATTTGTAACGCTTATCATTGACGCGTGACGCTCCCTTTATTGCTTTAAGCGCCCTGCTTTCATTATCAAGACCTATATCAACGGTATACACATAATGAATATCGTTCTTTTTCCTCGCGTCGATCGACTGCTTCACTATTCTGAAGGACTTAACCCCTTGCAGCTTGTATTTCTTCGCCACAAACTCCGGGAGATTTTCCTCCGGCAGCTGTACCGGATATTTTATATTGTTAATTCGTATCATTCTTTACCTTTCTGAGCAATTCATCTCTGTTATTTTCAAGCTCGCCGCTCATAACCGTATCGAGCAGCCTGTTTAAAATATTCCCAAGCTCCCTGCCGGGCTTTATTCCGGCTTTGATAAGGTCATTGCCGTTTATTTTCAGCTCCGCCGTCCTATAGCACTGATTTTCACGGATTATCTTATCAAGCAGCCCTTCCGTTTCCGCCGGACTTTCACATTGTCCGATGATTTTTCCGAGCCGCAAAAGCCGCCTGTACTGCGCCTCACCCATTCTGTTAAGACCGCGTTTAATGCCGTAGCTGTCAGGAATAAGCTCCGTATCAATATTTTTGATAAGCTCCGTAACACTGCATCTTGTATCATTGTCAAATTTAAGGCGGCGCATTGTACTGTCCGCTTCGTCAGCCTTCATTCTGAAATTGCAGCCAAACAGAACAGCAAGTCTTACTGTTCTGTCGCAGCCGGCTGTATCGGCGAAAACGGACGGAGCGTATATATCCTTTTCCTCGCAGCCTGCCGCGGCCTTTATTATATCCGCATTTTTTTGCAGAATATAATCCGAAAGCCTTTGGGGATAGTCAAGCATCCGCAAAAGCTCCTCCCTTATACGCTCTGCCGATATATTTTTGATCAGTCCTATATTGCGGTAAGCGCTTTTTTTCGTTTCCTCCTCAATTTCAAAGCCGAGCTGGCAGGCAAACCGCCACGCTCTTAAAATTCTCAGCGCGTCCTCCTTAAAGCGCTCATCGGGATTTCTTACGCATCTTATTACGCCGTTTTTTATATCATCTATGCCGCCGAAGGGGTCCGATACGCCCTCATATGGGCTGAAGGCTATGGCGTTCATTGTAAAGTCGCGCCTTGACAGATCCTTTTCTATATCCGTTGTAAACTCGACATAGTCCGGTCTGCGGTTATCGCTGTATGAGCCGTCAATTCTGAAGGTCGTCACCTCATAGGGCGTATGATCCGCCATAACCGTCACTGTTCCGTGCTTCAATCCTGTCGGAATCACATGATAGTCTCTGAAAACCTCCATAGCTTCCTCCGGCAGCGCCGAGGTGCATATATCATAATCATGCGGCGCCCGTCCCAGAACCGTATCGCGCACACAGCCGCCGACTATATACGCCTTATAGCCCGACTTATAAAGCCTTTCTATAAGCTCAGACGGAGCCTTTGGAATTTTGATTTTCATTGTATGCCTCCTCCGTATGCAAACGACTGCGGTCTGCCCCTATGATTTTATATAATAGCACAATTTCACCTTTTTGTAAATATAAAAATTTCTGAATTGAC
>JBJEIV010000123.1:0-3264 GCA_051877395.1 Candidatus Ornithomonoglobus sp. | reverse complement strand
TCAAACAAGAAACTCATTACGTCCCCTCCGTGTTCTTTCAGAAAATCGGCGATAATGCCTTTCTCCACGCATTTTCTGATACAGTTTTCGATGGCGGGCTTCAAGTCACCTGTTGCTTCGCACTCTTCGCGAATCATGTGAAGCAGAAGGCTGTAGCCTTCCATAGCCTTGCAGCGCTTGAGAATTTCAGCGCCCTTCTCGTAATTTACGTTGATAAACTTCACTGTCACCTCTAGAGCTATTGTATCACACTCCACTATAAATGCGTCAGACAATTTCATAATCTGCTCCACCGGGGCGTCCTGGGGACCGTTGTAGAATACATAGAGCTCCGGCGTCGGAATCTTTACCAGCTTGCGGCTGTAGATATCCCTTGAAAAAACAAGATTCTCATACTGTCTGGCCAAATAAACCAGCATCCGAAGAGGAATGTTGGGGCACAGTGTGCTCTGCTGCTCGGCAAGTACAATCCACCGGTTGTCAATTATAAATGACAGATCGTTCTCGCGGTCACCAAAGAAGGTATTGTCCAGAGTGACAATTTCCACAGGAGTATCCATGTCGAAGCTGCTGCCGCTCAGGGCGTTGTACAGCTCGATGAGGTTCTTCTTCTCGCTAAAAAGCGCACAAAAAGTGTTGTCTTTGTAGTTGTGTTTAATTTTTTCCATTATCTCTAATCCTCGATTTCTTAATACCGGTCTACGTGAACTCTCCCCCTTTTATTAGCCCGACCGTAATTGCTATATTGATATTATATAATTTAAGAGAAAAAAAGTCTACCATATTTTACCAGTGCATTGTCCGCATTGTCCGGAGCAGGCTGTATGTATCATATTTTATATGATGAGTAACCGCACCCGGACCAACAGTCCCGGCTTTTAATGCAGGGCGTATAAGCCTGTACCGAGCGCGCTGGCGCGTGAAATATAATCCAGCCGCTAAGGATCCATCCGCTATGCGTGGAGTTGTCAATAGACCGAAAAAAAGGACTCTGAATATGTATAATTATTTATGTAGTAATTAATGTATCCCATAGATAGGTTTTGAAGGAGATAATCTGAAGAAAGGAATGGTGAGATTATGCATAGAACGATTACTGTGAAAGGAACAGGTAATATCACGGTATCACCGGATTATGTTGTTATATCAATGAACGTGAAGTCAATTGATTAAAGACTATGAAAAAGCCCTAAATATGACATCGGGAAAAATTGATTCCTTGATGAGCGCCCTTGTTGAGATAGGATTCGATAAAAACGCGTTAAAAACAACAAGCTTATTATGAAAACACCCGTTGCAATTTCAAAATGTATTGCAGAACCGGAACTCTCGATTTCGTTTACTGTGAAGGACAGCGCGGCCGTTAATGAGAAATTACTTGAGTCTGCAGCAATAAACGCAAAGAATAAGGCTAAAATATCATGCGAAGCATCAGGCGTCAACATGGGGCAGCTTCTTAGTATTGATAGCCTGATGATATCAGAGTCAACGATTCTGTGACATTTGTTTGGGAAATACTATAACGCGCGTGTAGCACTTATGAGTATTCCAATAATTATTTAATGCTGTATAATATTTATTAGGAGAATTTGGACTGTTATTATTTTTCACGCATTGGAATAACTGTAGAATTAAAGTAGGAAGGAGAGTTGGTCATTTATTCTTGAAATGACCACGTAGGGTAATATGAGTAATCTTTACAGCAATTTGGTTAATAAGTATCCGGTACAGAAAACATTGAGATTTGAGCTCAAACCAGTAGGCAAAACGCTTGAGAATATTGAGGCTAAAGGGTATATTGCAGAAGGAGAGAAGCGCGCCAGGGACTATCAGACAGTAAAAGTAATCATTGACCGCTACCACAAAATGTATATCGAAAATGCCCTTAAAACTGTGTGTCTTAAAGGCCTTGATGAATACATGGAATTATATTGCAAAAGCAGCAGATCTGACAAGGATAACCAGACTCTCAAAGAAATTCAGGATGCTTTAAGGAAGCAAATCGTATCTTATTTCGAAGCAGATAAAGACTTTAAGGACTTGTTTAAAGAAAAGCTAATTAAGGAATATTTGAAACGTGATCTTGTTTTAACGGAAGAAGAAACTGAAGCAATTAACAGCTTCAAAGGATTTACGACTTTCTTTAAGGGACTTCACGAGAATAGAAGAAACATGTATGACAAGGAAGAAAAGTCTACAGCTATTGCATACAGATTAATTAATCAGAACCTTCCAAGATTTGTTGATAATATCGTTCAGTACAACAAGTTATGTAAACTTGATAATGAAGGAATAGTAGCTACCGCAGAAAACAACTGCAGAGAATACGCTGGTGGGGTTAAAATAGCAGATTGTTTTGATATAGATTATTTTAATCTTGTACTGAATCAAGCTGGAATTGATAATTACAACGGTATTGTTGGAGAACTGAACAGACACATAAATGAGTTTAATCAGAAACTCGAAAAAGATCAGCGCAGTAAGAGAATAGGAAAGCTTAAGGTTCTGTATAAGCAGGTGTTAAGCGACCGCACAGATAGCCCGTTCTCAATAGAGGCATATGATAATGATAAGTCTCTTATTTCGGATATTCTTATGCTTGAGAGGCAGGTTGAGCCGGCACTGCATATTGTTAAGTCGTTATTTGAAAATATCGAATCATTTGATTTGGATAATATATACATTAGTGAAAAGAATATTACCTATGTTTCGCAAAAAGCATATGCAGGTTACGAATATATCGGTAGATATATGCCCGTTAAGAAAGGACATTATTACTCTATTAAGGAAATTGAGAAAGCGGTTCCTGAAGAAAACAAAGGAAAACTCGTTGATTGGATAAAGGCTCAGACAAATACTGTTCAGGTATGTTTTAATGCAAAAGAGCAGATGGATGCCCTAGAACTTTCAGATTATCCTAACACAACAGATCTTACTAGCGATAAGAATACTGTTGCAATAATAAAGCAGTACCTTGATTCGCTGATGGATGTTCTGCATGTTATGAAATTCTTTATGGGCTATGAAGGCCTTAAGGATGAGGTCTTCTATGGAGATTTATCTGCGGCATATATGAGCCTTGAATGTACTGTTTCAATTTATAACATGACAAGAAACTATGTAACGAGGAAACCGTATTCTACAGAAAAAATTAAACTTAATTTCAGTAAAGGAACATTTTTGGATGGATGGGACTTAAATAAAGAGCCTGATAATCTTGGTACTATTCTGTTAAAAGATAATAACTATTATCTTGCGATAATT
>JBJEIV010000122.1:0-16762 GCA_051877395.1 Candidatus Ornithomonoglobus sp. | reverse complement strand
CTGTTTGTATCTCTTGTCATTCGTACGGTATAGCCCATCTGTTCAAGATACTTCTTTGCCGCCTGCGCGTTGTGCAGGTTCACATCGGGCTCGGTATTTCTGTCTCCGTTGCCTATCGGATACCAGCACGCCTTATCGGCATGGCAGCCCGAGCCCTCACATTCCTGGTCGGCTGTACCGTTTTTCCAGTGACGCCATTCACCCCATGAGCCGTTGTACTGAGTATAACCTTCTGCAATTTTCTCCTCAGCCGACATAAGTCCCGATGACTTTCCGTGACCCGGGTCAAGTACGATCACTGTTCCTCCCGACGCTGTGGCATTGTTCTGAACCGCTCCGCCATTCATAGATAGCTGAGCGGTATTTCCCTCATCCTCTGCGGGCTCCTCGGTTGACGGAGCCTCAGTCGCATCAGTGTAATCTCCGAACATATAGTGGATCTCTTTCCCGTCAATCGTTTCTCTTATGGTCTTTGTACCGAACTTCTCAAGGATCAATGCCGGAACAAGCTTATATTCCACACTGTCTCCCACAGCATTTGTTCCTTCAACAACATAACACTCAAAGCTTGTATCATCAACCGTCAGCTCTATATCTGCCTTCGTTGCGGTTTTACCCGTAAGCTCCCATGCGAAATCAGTCGAAGTTTTATTATGCGTTTCCGAATTGTCCTCGATTCTGAGCTTTGAATTATCGGGAGATGACACAAAGTCAAAGGAAAACAGCTTCAGATCCTCATCTACCAAGTAAACATCGCCGGTGTCTCCGATTGTGTAACCCGGAATATAACCACCGTTAATAGTTATTTTTTCATCATAAGACTTAATTGTTCCGGATTCCATGTCTGATGCTATATTGCTGTTTTTCTTATCCCCGGCGCACCTTGATATTCCGAATATTGCCGCGCCCAGAACCACAACGCCCGCAGCAACACATCCGGCAATTTTCAGGCTTTTCAGCGTCCTCGCTCTCTTCTGAGCTTCCTTTTCCTTTATTGCCCGCGTTCTGGCATTGTTTTTTCTGCGTTCATATGCCGCATCAGCCCGCAAATCTTCATTCATTCTCTCACGCCAATCATTTTGATTTTCTTTATTCATTTGTTGTATCCTCCTTTTTTTCTTCTGTTTGTGCCGCCTCTGTGTTGCTCACACTCTCTGAAGCATTGTCTTTCTCCGTATCAGTAGTAATATAAGCTCCGTCATACATTCTGATCTCATTTGTACTTATTTCCCGCTGCTTATCAATCTCTTCATCTGTACCAAATGCATAATATGTTGTTTTTGTTGAATCAGACTTCATAACATCACCGCCCATTGCAGCGACTGCCGCGGAAGGGACAAGCACTGCCTCATCAGTTTTATAACATGTATACGAAGTCTCCTCAACATAGAGCAGCTTATCCGAAGAATATGCTACAGTCTCCTCAGGAATAACCGCAAAATCCTCAGATGTGAGAGTGCGCACGCCATCCTCACAGGATAATATATACTTATCCTCTGAGAGACTGCACGTAAAACCGAATAATCCCAGATCAATGTCAGTAAAAAATGTTCCCGTATTGCCCTCGATCGTATATACAGGAACCGCCTCATTATTTATCTTTGCAATATCTGTCGAAACAGATACACGCAAAGCCTGCTCAGGCGCTTCCGTACCGGCAGTATCGCTGTAAACGCCGGCATTATTCTTATATATATACCCCGCCTCGCCTATAATAATCAGCGCCAATACCGCAATAATACCTATTTTAATATACTGCTTAGTCATCGCTACTCTCCTTATTATTAAACATTTCAAGTATTTCGGCATATATATCGGCTGAATTTGCCTTAAAGCTTTCAGCGATCCTTTCCGCTTCCTTACGATCACCTGCATACAGCGTAAGCGACATCATAACCATTCTGTCGTCATTATAAAGCCTGCATTCGGTATTGAACTCTTTTTCATTGATCGGTTCGATCGAAGCCTGAACTGCCTCCTTACGTCTCTTATCGAGATAAAATTCCTTCAGAGATTTGTCTATAGGCTCACGCACTATCAGCGGAATATGCTTGTAAAAGAAATCTATAACATACTTTCCCTTTTGCGTAACATCATAGATTGAAAGAATATCGCTTATTCTGGTAACGGAAACATGCCCCGTCTGAATAAGATTATCCAGTCCGAGCTGTAGATCCGTAAAGCTGATTTCGCAGTTTTCCTGTATCACGCTCAGCAGCGCCGCATAGGGCAGCGGCTCATCAGAATGATTAAGCGCGTATAGGATAATAAACTGAATCATCAGTTCATCCTCAATTTCCTTATCATAAAGCATCCTTCTCAAAGAGTACTCCTCCTTACAAAAAGACAAAAAGTCTATATCATATTCTATTATTATATCATACTTTAATTGAAATTGGTATAGCTTTTAGAAAAAAATTTATAAAAATTTACAACCTATATAGCTTTTTTTACAATAATATGGTACAATGATCATATTGGAAGGAGAGCATATGGAAAACTTTAATTATAACACAAGCTGTTTTTTCACCGGACACAGGATCATCTCAAACGCGGAAAGGCCGAATATTATTTCCATGACGAAAAATTTCTGTATTGAGCTGATCAAAAAATACGGAGTAAGGCATTTTATCAGCGGCGCCGCTATGGGCTACGATACATTGGCCGCAAATGTTATACTGGATCTAAAAGAGCATTATCCTCATATAATGCTTCACCTCTATCTACCCTGCCGCGACCAGGCGCAGCGCTGGAAGCCGGTATATAAGGCGGAATGGGACAGGCTTATAATGCTGGCTGATGAAACGAAATATATCCATGACGGAAATTATTTTGACGGCTGTATGCAGCTTCGGAATGATGCAATGGTGAATGATGCATATTACGGTATATGCTTTTGCAGGAGGAACACCGGCGGAACATACGCTACAATAAAAAAAGCGCTTCAAAAGAAACGCTTTATCTGTGTTCTGCCGACCGGCGAATATTTTGGTGCTCTGCCCGAATAAAAAGTACCGCTGTTTTAAACGGTACTTTTTCTATGCTTTATTTTATCAAACAGGATAAACCTTGTTCTCTCTGTCTACCAAGGTATTGTCAACCTTGTCGAGCTGAGCTTCTCTGTACTTAAAGAACTTAACTGCAACCTGGTCGAACAATGCGTATGAAAGAACATCCTCCGGCTGTCTGATATATTCAGCGCATGCCTTCTTCATGTTCTCAAGCTCCGGTTTAAGGAGATCGGCAGGACGGCAGGTAATTCTTTCCTCGTCGCCGATAATATTCTTAACAAGCTCCGGCGCAATTTCGCCCGGACACTTGCCGTACTCGCCGCGTACAATACCCTTTGTTTCCTTTGAAACCATCTTGTATCTCTCGCCCATAAGAACATTAAGCACAGCCTGCGTACCAACGATCTGTGATGACGGAGTTACAAGCGGAGGATAACCGAGATCCGCTCTTACGCGCGGTACTTCCTCAAGAACTGCATCATACGCGTCCTCACGTCCCTGAGCCTTAAGCTGTGATACGAGGTTTGAGAGCATACCGCCCGGTACCTGGTACTTCAGTGTGTTAACATCAACACCCATTACCTTGGTATTCATAAGACCGCTTGAAATGTACTTTTCACGAAGCGGCTTGAAGTAGTTGCATATATCGATAAGCTTATCAAGATCAATACCTGTGTCATACGGTGTACCCTGGAGGGCGGCAACCATAGGCTCGGTCGGCGGCTGTGATGTACCCATAGAAAGCGGTGACATAGCGCAGTCAATGACGTCTACGCCTGCCTCGATTGCCTTTAAGTATACCATTGAAGCCTCGCCTGAGGTATAGTGTGTATGAAGCTGAATCGGTATCTTAACAGCGGCCTTCATCTTTGATACAAGGTCGTATGTTACATACGGCTTGAGAAGTCCGGCCATGTCCTTGATACATATTGAATCCGCGCCCATGCTCTCAAGCTGCTTAGCAAGCTCTACGAACTTTTCGTTTGTGTGGAATTCCGAGGTTGTGTAGCAGACAGTTGCCTGAACGTGACCGCGGCCTTCCTTTGCGCAGTATTCCTTTGTTGCATTGATCGCGCATTCGAGGTTACGAACATCGTTCAATGCGTCGAAAATTCTTAAAATATCAATACCGTTTGCAATTGATGCCTGTACGAAATACTGTACAATATCATCAGCATAGTGACGATAGCCCAATATATTCTGACCTCTGAAAAGCATCTGTAACGGAGTTTTCTTAGCCTTGTCCTTGATCTTACGGAGTCTCTCCCACGGATCCTCATTCAGGAAACGGAGACATGAGTCGAATGTAGCGCCGCCCCATGCTTCGAGTGAATGATAGCCTACATCGTCAAGCTTCTCGATGATCGGCAGCATTTCCGCTGTTGTCATACGGGTAGCGATAAGGCTCTGGTGAGCGTCACGGAGGACTGTCTCGGTAATACCTACCGGCTTAGGCTGTACTTTATTTTTTGCCATTTTATTTCACTCCTTATTTTACTGTTAATTAAAGTCCGTTGAACATTGAAAGGAATACACCGGCAGCAACCGCTGAACCGATAACTCCCGCAACGTTCGGGCCCATAGCGTGCATGAGCAGGAAGTTTGACGGATTTTCCTTCTGTCCGACTGTCTGCGATACGCGGGCCGCCATCGGAACGGCGCTTACGCCCGCTGAACCGATGAGAGGATTAACCTTGCCCTTTGTAAGGACATACATAATATTGCCGAGCACAAGACCGCCGCAGGTTGAGAAGATGAACGCTACAAGACCGAGAACAACGATACCGAGAGTTGACGGAGTAAGGAAGCTTGAGGCTGTAGCCGTGGCTCCTACGGTAACTCCGAGGAATATTGTTACGATGTTCATAAGCTCGTTCTGAGCAGTCTTTGCAAGTCTGTCGCACACTCCCGATTCCTTAAAGAGGTTGCCGAGCATAAGACAGCCTACAAGCGATACCGCGTCAGGGATGATAAACGCTACAACGAGAGTAACTACTACCGGGAATATGATCTTTTCTGTTTTTGACACGGGTCTTAACTGATCCATTACAACGCATCTCGCCTTCTTTGTTGTAAGAAGCTTCATGAACGGCGGCTGTATGATCGGGATAAGAGCCATGTATGAATATGCCGCTACCGCGATAGCCGGAAGAAGCTGCGGTGCAAGCGACTTTGTAACGTAGATTGCCGTAGGGCCGTCCGCGCCGCCTATTATACCGATCGAAGCAGCCTCCTTAACACCCCATGCAATGCTCGGAACAAGCGCGCTGATTACCAATGCTCCGACAAATGTAAAGAATACGCCGAACTGCGCCGCAGCACCGAGGAGAATACTCTTCGGGTTTGCGATGAGCGGGCCGAAGTCGGTCATACAGCCGATACCGATGAAGATAAGCGGCGGATATATACCGAGCTTTACTCCGAGATAGAGAAGATCCAAAAGACCGCCCTCGCGGACTATCATCCCGACATCCAGAGAATGTCCGTCAATCATATACCTTGTGTCGGTGAACCACTCCGTGTGCATCATTATCGCGCTTGAATCGCGGAGCACGGGAAGGTTTGTAAGCATCATTCCGAATGCAATAGGCAAAAGGAGCAGCGGCTCATATTTCTTTACGATTGCAAGATACAGAAGTACACAGGCAACGGCGAGCATTATAAGGGTTTTAACAGCATCAAGACCGCCGTCCTGGAAAAGAGCGGCAGCGCCTGTATTGCTTAAAAAGCTAGCAAAACTTTCTAACACTTTTTGTCACCACTTTCTATAAAATTCCGTTTATTGTATGTATCAGTTTACAGAAACCAATACATCGCCTGTGTTTACGCTGTCGCCTGCCGACGCGTTTACGCTTGCAACAACGCCGTCAACGCCTGCGAAGATCTCGTTCTCCATCTTCATAGCCTCAAGAACGGCTACCAATGTGCCCGACTCAACCTTATCGCCTACATTGACCTTGATTGATACTACAGTACCCGGCATAGGAGCGGTAACCTTCTTGGCGCCCATTGAGCCTGTTGCCTTAGGAGCAGCCTTCGGAGCGGCAGCGGGTGCAGCCTTCGGTGCGGCAGCCGGAGCGGCTGCGGGAGCAGCTGTAGGTACGCCGCCTACTTCTTCAACGTCAACCTCATAGGTTTTTCCGTTAACTGTGATATTAAACTTTCTCATAGTTTATGTCTTCCTTTCTGATTATAATCTGTTTCCGATAGTCTCTCTCAGACCCGCGCGGTTCCATGCCGGACGGTTATCGGATATACGTCTGTATGACTTTATCTGCAAATTATATGTTGATGTGTTGAGGCTTGCGGCAACTGCTGCCGTGAGGATCGCGATAAGCTCCTCCTCGTCCTCTGTTTCTTCTGCGGCCGTTTCTTCAATAACAGGCTCTGCGGCAGTCGCCGGAGCCGAAGCCTCTGTTTTCTTAGGCTTTCTGTTGAAAATCAGACCGAAAATATACAGCACACACATAAGTATTAAAAGTACACCGAATACGATGCTGAGTCCTATAACAACGGTCTCGCCGCCCATTGAGAACGCCTGAGACAGCGTTACGCCCTGTCCTGAAAGCAATTCCGGTTCTATATTCATAGCTTATATCTCCTTTCTCTGTAATTAAACAGGGAGATTGCCGTGCTTCTTTGCCGGTCTTGAATCACGCTTTGACTGAAGCATCTCAAGCGCCGCGATGATTCTCGGTCTTGTGGAATCCGGCTCGATCACATCGTCAACAAAGCCGCGCGCGGCAGCAACGAACGGTGTAGCGAACTTATTCTTGTATTCCTGAACCTTGTCTGCTCTTGCAGCTATCGGATCGTCGCTCTGGGCAATATCGTTCTTGAAGATGATATTTGCAGCGCCCTCAGCGCCCATAACAGCAATTTCGGCTGTAGGCCATGCCATAACCACGTCAGTGTCAAGATGCTTTGAGCTCATTGCTATGTACGCGCCGCCGTAAGCCTTTCTTGTGATGACGTTGATCTTCGGAACGGTAGCCTCGCTGTACGCGTAAAGCAGCTTTGCGCCGTGACGGATTATGCCGCCGTGCTCCTGGTCAACACCCGGGAAGTAGCCCGGCGTATCGGTAAGGGTTATGATAGGAATATTGAAGCTGTCGCAGGTTCTTATAAAGCGCGCTGCCTTATCCGATGCGTCAATATCGAGTGAACCCGCCTTTACCTTAGGCTGGTTTGCAACGATACCCACGCTGCAGCCGTTCATTCTCGCGTAGCCTATAACAATATTCTTCGCAAAATCCTTCTGGACCTCTAAAAATTCTCCGTTATCAACGATTTCTGAAATAACCTCTTTAACATCATAGGCCTGATTAGGATTGTCCGGCACGATTGTTGTAAGCTTTTCCGAAAGACGGTTTATCTCGTCTGTCGGCTCAACATAAGGAGCCTCCTCAAGATTGTTTGACGGAAGATATCCGAGAAGCTGCTTGATAGCTTCGATACATTCCTCATCTGAACCGGCTGTGAAGTGGCATACGCCTGACTGCGCAGCGTGAACCTTGCTGCCGCCCAGATCCTCCGCCGATACCTCCTCGCCCGTTACGGACTGGATTACCTGCGGACCTGTTATGAACATCTTTGAGGTCTTGTCCACCATAAAGATGAAGTCGGTAATAGCCGGTGAATAAACCGCGCCGCCCGCGCACGGTCCCATAATAACGCTGATCTGCGGAATAACACCGCTGTTTACGGTGTTGCGGAAGAATATCTCACCGAAGCCTGAAAGGGCGTCAATACCCTCCTGGATTCTCGCGCCGCCCGAATCGTTCATGCCAATGATCGGAGCGCCCATCTTTGCCGCCATGTCCATTACCTTGCAAATCTTCTTTGCGTGCATTTCACCGAGTGAGCCGCCGATCACAGTGAAGTCCTGCGAATAAACGTATACAAGACGTCCTTCCACAGTACCGTAGCCTGTAACAACTCCCTCTCCCGGAGCCTCAACCGCATCCATACCGAACTCGGTACATCTGTGGCTGACAAAAGCATCGACCTCAACAAAGCTGCCTTCATCGAGGAGCAGATTAATGCGCTCTCTTGCCGTCAGCTTATTGGAATCATGCTGTTTCTTGATTTTTGCTTCGCCGCCGCCCTGTTCAATTTTGTTTCTGCGGAATTGAAGCTCAGTCAGTTTATCAACTGTTCCCATGTTTTAACCTCCGTTTTCTAAGTCTAAGAGATAAATTTTTCAATTATACCTTATTTTATATTATAACATTTTTCCGCGCTTTTTTCAACAACTTTATTTCATGTTGCTTTATAGAAAACCGACAAGAATTATCTTGATTTTTGTTTAAATTATACAATTGACAACCCGTTACAATCCATAAAAAGGTATACATTTTCTTGACGCAGGCTGTAAAATATGATATAATATCTGTTGACACAAATTATTGTTTAGCGGCGTAAGCTTGTCCCCCTCCGGGAGGGGGAACGCCGCGAAGCGGCAAGGGGGAGAATGCGGGACGCAAAATAACGGTTATCCGTTAATATCGTGCCAACCACGCTCCCTCAGTCACGCGCAAGCGCGTGCCAGATCCCCTTTTATGGGAGCACATCAGAGCCGCTAAACAATAATTTACCCTAAGCATCGTCAGGAGATGATATAATGGAACAGAAGGAATTAAAAACTCTTTTAAATAAGGTAGCAAATGGTGAAATAACAGTTGAAGATGCGGTACTGAAATTCAGATCGGCGCCGTTTGAGGATATGGGCTTTGCCAAATTGGATCACCACCGCGCCGTAAGGCAGGGAGCGGCGGAGGTCATATACGGCGCGGGCAAAACGCCGGAGCAGATCATAAAAATTGCGGATGCCATGCTCAAAAGCGGTCAACGAACCGTGATCATAACACGCATGAGCGAAAAGGCGGCAGAACTCGCAAAGGAAGCTCTGCCGTTTACCTATTACGAAGCCGGACATATCGGCATTGCCGGCGCGATGCCCGAGCCGGACACCGATACGGAAATCGTTATCGCCACCGGAGGCACAAGCGATATACCGGTCGCGGAGGAGGCGGCAATTACCGCCGAGGCTCTCGGCAACAAGGTCGTCCGCCTTTACGATGTAGGCGTTTCGGGAATACACCGTCTTTTCGCCCATTCCGAGGACATCCTGCGCGCCCGCGCGATAGTCGCGATCGCGGGAATGGAAGGCGCGCTTGCAAGCGTCATAGGCGGCCTTGCGGACTGCCCTGTTATTGCGGTTCCAACAAGCGTCGGCTACGGCGCGGCCTTTGGCGGTCTTTCGGCGCTGCTTTCAATGCTGAATTCATGCGCCAGCGGCGTAAGCGTCGTAAATATCGACAACGGCTTCGGAGCCGGCTATATTGCAAGTATGATCAATCATATCGGCATCTGAAAATACCTGTATCAAACCTTTTAAAATCCACAACATAAATTGATATTGTCGGCTGTATATCGCTGTAGCTGTCACCCTTTTTCAACTGACGGCCGTAACGCGCGCCCAGTAGTATAATCCGCGTTCGGGGAAATCGCCATTGTTGCTTTGAAATAATAATATTAACCCTCGCTCTCATCGGTAAGATTATCAAGCGCATAGTTAAGGCACTGAATTACAAGCTGATTTAAAGATATTTTATTTTTCTGCGCAAGCGTTTCAAGTGTTTCTGCCATATCCGCAGGCAAGCGAAATGTCTTGCTTATTGTATCATATCCTTTTTGAATTTTAAACATATGTACGTCACCTCAAGATTTATTATACATTAAAAAATGACAGAAGTATGCACGTATTTTGCAAGTAAAAAAGTGTAGAAAACAAGTGCTGAAAAAATATGGAAGGAGATATATAATTATAATGGACGCATTTCGAGAATTTATACCTTTTTTGAAATGCATGAAAATCTACATTATATTATAGAAAGAAAGAGAGTGGTTTTTATGAGGAGGTTAAAAAAAGCATTGTCGGCGCTCCTGAGCGCGGCTATGCTTGCATCTGTAATTACCGTGCCGGTTTTTGCAGAGGATGCAACTGTAACAGATGTATCAGATGAAGCTATACAAGATCCGGTCGTTGCGACAACTCACACGCGGAAAATAGACGCGCAGAGAGCCGGCGGCGGAGATGTGGACATGGTGAGGGCAATGATAGCAAATCAGCCGATGCTTATGTCAGTAGATTCCGATAATAGTACTACTATTAATGCAGATACATCTTCACTTACGTCAGGTGAGTATAAGCTTGAATCGGATGTCAGTCTTAACAATACACTTTATATTGCTGAGACTGAAAATGTTACGATTGATTTGAACGGATACACACTTACAAATCCGCCGGCAACAGCAGCTTATTATGAGGCTGAAGACGGAGAATTTTATCCGGTTTATTGGTATTATATTTCTCAGGATGATTATTATTGCTATGACGTGTATAAAGATAGTGAAGGTAAGTATCGTTTCTGCTATTATGAGGACTATTATATATATTGGGGTTACGGTGAAACCACAGAGGACGGTAAAACAATGTATATGAATCCGGGTGACCTTGTTGAGGAATGGGGTCTGTATGATGCTGATAATGATGAGTTTGAGCTTGCTTCCTCAACGCAAAATGCAATATTAAACGATGGCGGTACGCTTACCGTAAAAGACAGCAGCGATTCAAAAACAGGAAAAATCGTATCAGAGAGAAACAGTATAAGTAACTTTGGTACTCTCACCATTGAGGGCGGTACATTGGACAGCACAGGAGGTACCAATGCGGTATATAATGACGGTTCATTGACTGTTAAAGACGGTACGTTGGTAGGCGGAAGCTATTATGCTATTAACAATGATGTAGACAGCAGCGAATTACATATCTATAACGGAACGTTTTCGACTAAAGGACTGATTGAGTCGGATGATGTATTTACGATATATCATTCCGGCGGACAAGTAATAATTGATAACGGTACATTTTCAAAATCATCTGATGCAGGAGTACTTATATACGGCTTAAGCGGTTCAGATTCGATTACGATAAATGGCGGTACATTTAAAGCTGACCCAAATGCGTCTACAGACGTTAATATTGAAGCAAATAATAATGTGACTATAACCGATGGTACTTTTGAAGGTTATATTAAATTGTATGACGGAGAAAATAAAATATCGGGCGGAACCTTTACCCGCAGCTCCGGTAATGTGTTGGTAGGAACAAATGCAAAGCTGGACATAACAGGCGGAACCTTTACTGCTGCAAATAAAATTGTAGACGCAGTCAATAGAGATAATGTATTAATCACAGGAGGTACCTTTAATTATACATCAAGTTCCGATGCCAATTACATGTTCAACTGTGTAACTATAGGCGGAAACGAAAACATAAAGATAAATTTAGGGAGTGGAACTGTTTCGTTTTATAGATGTAAGCTTGTGAACCGGAATATGGAAGCGGACAGTATGTCTTTTGAGAACTGCTGGATTGACGGCGGCTCCTTCACAACAACCGGTGATATGAAAATATATAGTAAAGCCTTTTCTTTAGCCACAAGCGGCAGCTCCAATATAACAAACGCTCCAACGTTCAACTGTGGAGGCAATCTTACCATAAGCGGTATAGTAAACGATACTGCGGAACTGTATTGCGGTATTGAAAGCGGTACCTTTGAAAGTAAAGGAACAATGGATATTATCGAGTCATATATTGGCTATGGAACCGCTGTTCCCTCTTTCCACAGCGCAGGTACAATGACTATAACCGACACGAACTCGGTAGCTAAATTCAGCAGCGGTAAAACAGTAGGCGATAAAATTGTAAACGGAAGCTTTTCATCGAATGCGGATATCGTGGTAACCGGTAAACCTTCGACTGATACTGAGCAGTTTGCAGTTATCGAAGGCGGTACATACAGCGCAGCAGGTGAATTAAAGCTGGACGGCGCCAATATAACAGGCGGAACGTTCACTTCAACGCTGGCGACAACAGCAATCACCAACAACACAATAAGCAGCGGTGCTTTCAATTTTGAACAAACCGGATCAGTTGTTGGCAGCGGCAACGCAATAAGCGGCGGTACATTCACCTTCACAGGCGCGGGTACTCTTACCGGAAACACACTGACAGGGGGTACATTTACCGGTGATGAAATTACACTTACCCAAAATACTTTCAGTGGCAGTGCTTCTACAAGGGTAGAGAATGTGGCATCAGCTGCAAATAATGCGATAAATAACACAAATGCTATATTCACGCTTGCTGAGTCTGTTGCCGATCAGGGAGCGGCAGTATTCAGCTCCGGAAACGGTAATACCACACCGTCGGGAAAAACGGTACAGTCATCCGGTACAGGTTCTGTAGAATATAAGCTTTACACATCGACATATGCAACCGTAACAATGGATTATTCATATGACAGCTACGGCGCGGGATTGCGGTACATAGGAACATGGGACGCAGTATCTGCGGATTATGCTTATGTAAAATATCCGCGATACACCAAATCCGGTCCCGAGTATGACCGTATGCACTATCAGAGACAGAATGCAGATCTCAAGATAAACTCAGGCGATACCGTAGTCCTCAAGGTTGCGGCAGGTCTTGACAGTGAGTTTGTCGGCTGGTATTTTGACGAAGATACAACAACAATGTATCCAGATAACATGGAAACAACAACAGACGAGAACGGTACAGTATGGCATTACTATAAGCTTGAAAATGTTACATCAGATACAACTGCCCGACCGAAGTTTAATTACACCGGTACGTATGACACAAGCTGGTATGATCCGGGCAAGGGAATTACAGCACATAGTATAACTGATAAGAAGCAGCTTTTATATCTCTCATACAGACTTGACGAGTGCGAGGATGTATTCAGAGGTGAGACGATCACATTCGATGTTTCGGGAGATACGGTTGATTTTGCTGATTTCACGGACTTCAAGCCGATTGGTATAACAAGCGACTTCCAGGGTACATTTGACGGAAAGAATAAGACAATAACCAATTTGTCATATACTAATGACAATGCGGTAAAAGATGATGCATTCGGACTTTTCGGCTATGCTACTCAGAGCGGTACCGTGATAAAGAACATCAATTTTGATAATGCTAATGTAAGCAGTTCGACAATGATCACGGATGTGTTCGTCGGCGTAGTTGCAGGTGATATCACGGGCGCAACTATTGAAAACTGCAAGGTTACAAACAGTACCGTTAAAGGCAGATACGTAGGCGGTATTGCAGGTCATAACAACGGCGGCGCAAAAATTTCAGGCTGTGAGATATCAAATTCGACAATAAACGGCGGAATGGGTGACGATAACGGAGCGGTTATCGGATATTCCGACGGTATGACCTTAGAGAATACAGTATCAAACAATAATACTGCGTCGGCGGCATGGATAGGTACATGTAATTATTATACGCAGAATATTATAAACTGTACAACTCTGAATGTATTTAAGAACACAAATACCGGAGAAAAAAAGATTGCTCCTATTATTCTTGAAATCAGACCGGAAGCGAATAATTTGGAAGCCAACGCGCACGTGTATGTATCATGGACTGAAGATATGGAAAACAATCCGGCAGCATACATTGATAATTATATGGAATACGGTATTGGTTCAGAGGAGCCTCATGGTGACGCTGTAACTCCCGTCGAAAATCTTACATACGCGGACAGAATTGCGGCAAGATGTCCGTTCATAGTAAAGGCAAGCAATACCGCAAGTCAGCAAGCACAATATGATGCATATACAACAAAGAAGGTAGATGCAAGCGGTAATTTGATGGACAAAAAGCTCGAAATTGTAAAGCTCAATCATTATCTTGCCGGCGGTGAGCTGAAGTATCAGGTAGCGACGGAGGAAAGCGGTAATTACGCCATCAGATTTATTTCGGAGTGTCATACGCTTGATTGGGACTATGTAGGCTATAAGATATGGTACACGTTGGATGGTTCAACACCGGACACGAGCGCTGACCCGCAGCTGAATCAGTCATCGCGTATCGTATGGCATGAGCTTGGCAATACTGACGGTACTACAGTACAGCATGACCATGCAAATTCATTCTTCTTTACAAGAACGATCCGTGAGATTCCTGAGACTGCATGGAATAGTGTAACTTTTGCAGTTCAGCCGTATATTGTATGCCAGGCACTGGATGAAAGAGGTTCAGATGAATATAATCCTGACGGCGCTACGACCAACGTGGAAAAAAGTAATAAAACAGGCGATTACTATACATACGGAGAAGTAACGATAGTAAAGCCTTCGGAGGGTGCAGCATCATTGGGCACGCTTCCTGCGCTGCAAACATCTTCCGAAGAAACAACGACACCGGTAGAATAATTGAGGAGGGATTGTAATAATGAATAAGTTTGAAGAACCAATATTAAAAATCTCGATGTTCAGCACGGAAAAGGTATTAACAAATCTCTCCGATAACGTTTCTGCAAATGCCGGAGAATATGACAATACCCTCTGGACAGCGATTTCAGGCGGAAACACAGCCAATTCAAGAACTCAGACGGCGCAGCAGGCGAGAGAGTCGATTTTGGGATATGTTCAGTAATATAAAGAAATTATTATTAATACCGGCAATAACGGCAATGATACTGGTCACGGCAGTGACCGGCTTTGCCGGAGGACTTGTATCTGACGGAGATAATGAGGACAGCGACCTTGCGTGGTCAGCTCCGATATATGCGTCAGGTGTTGTTCAGCCGTCCGTAAACTTTGACGATGTGCAGGAAACGGACTGGTTCCGTGATGATGTAACGTACATCGTGGCTGCAAGGCTCATGGAGGGCTATGACAGCAAGACCTTTGCGCCGAACGATACCGCCACAGAGGCTATGATGGTTACGGTGCTTTACCGCATGGCGGGCTCCCCCGTCGTGACAAGCGATAACAGCACATGGTATTCGGACGCTGCGGTATGGGGTCGTATGAACGGAATAATCGATAACGGCGTTTATCCGTCTTTCGAGCCGGAAAAGAACATAACGCGCGGAAGCTTCGCTTGCATGCTTGCGGCATATAATGAGAACGCGGCGGGCAGAATATTGACAGGCGATGCCGATATGTTCCCGGACTATGAGGAATTTCCCGATTACGCCAAGCCGGCAGCCGGCTGGGCGGGAACGCAGGGAATCGTCACCGGACGCGACAACGGCGAGTTCGATTTCTACGGCGAGGCGACAAGAGCCGAGCTTGCGGCTATGCTGCACAGATATATTGATTAATATGAGCGGAAAATACATGATTTAATTCTCATGCTCACAACAAATAAAATCGCATCTTGCAGGTAAAATACTGCAGGATGCGATTTTATTTTGAAATTATGTTTACATTTCTCTATTGACAAACATATGTTTGCAAGGTATAATATAATTGAGTATTTTGAGAGAAAATGAGGAGGTACAGGATATGGACAAATTCGAGCTGGTTTCGGAATTTAAACCGTCGGGCGACCAGCCGCAGGCGATTGCGAAGCTTGTGGACGGATTGAACCGCGGCGAAAAGTTCCAGACGCTGCTTGGTGTAACGGGTTCGGGAAAAACCTTCACAATGGCAAATATCATTGCCGCCGTAAACAAGCCCACAATAGTCCTCGCGCACAACAAGACGCTTGCCGCGCAGCTCTGTAGCGAGTTCAAGGAGTTCTTCCCCAACAACTGCGTTGAATTTTTCGTATCGTACTATGACTATTACCAGCCTGAGGCATACCTGCCGCAGACCGACACATATATAGAAAAGGATGCAATGACAAACGATAACCTTGATAAGCTCCGCCACAGCGCGACCTTCGCGCTGCTTGAGCGCAAGGATGTTCTTATCGTATCGAGCGTATCCTGCATTTACGGTCTCGGTGACCCGGACGACTACAAGAACATGATGCTTTCGCTCCGTGTGGGCATGGAAAAGGATCGTGACGAGATGCTCAGAAAGCTTGTCGAAATGCAGTACGAGCGCAACGACATCAACTTTGTCCGTAATAAATTCCGTGTACGGGGCGACGTTGTGGAGATATTCCCGTCTAACAACGGTGAAAACGCTATCCGCGTTGAATTTTTCGGTGACGAGATAGACAGAATATCGGAAATAAACGTGGTAACCGGCGAAATTATAGGAATATACCGCCACGCGGTCATAATGCCGGCATCGCATTATGTCACAACGCCTGAGAAAATGGCGATGGCAATGGCAGCTATCGAGGAGGAGATGGAGGAGCAGGTCAGATATTTTAAAGAAAAAGACTTGCTTATCGAGGCGCAGAGAATTGAGCAGCGCACTCGGTATGACCTTGAAATGATGCAGGAAATCGGCTTCTGCCAGGGCATCGAAAACTATTCCCGCCATATAAGCGGCAGAGCGGCAGGCTCCGCGCCGTTCACCCTGCTTGACTATATGCCCGAGGACTATCTCATGATAATAGACGAGTCGCACCAGACTCTTCCGCAGGTGCGCGGAATGTATAACGGTGACCGCGCCAGAAAGGAAACGCTTATCCGCTACGGGTTCCGTCTGCCAAGTGCTCTGGACAACCGTCCGCTGAAATTCCCGGAGTTTGAAGAGCATCTTAATCAGGTGATTTTCACGAGCGCCACGCCCGCGGATTACGAAAAGGAGCATTCAACGGTTGTTGCCGAGCAGGTAATAAGACCTACCGGACTGCTTGACCCATGTGTTGAGGTACGTCCGACGGAGCACCAGATCGACAATCTTATCGGAGAAATACGCAGTGTTACCGAAAAGGGCTACAGAACCCTTGTAACAACGCT
>JBJEIV010000121.1:0-3278 GCA_051877395.1 Candidatus Ornithomonoglobus sp. | reverse complement strand
AAGATCAGTAGCAGCGCCTGCTGAATGCCATTTAAATGTATAAGTTCCAGCTGTCAGAGAAGCTATTGTATATGTGTATATATACAGATCCTGCGCATCCGTTGTATTCACACCAACCTTCAGATTGCTCTGCGGCGATTGAGCGTCAACAACGGCTTCATCGGTTGACTTGTTGGTTACTGTAATAAGATTTGAAGATCTGCCGTATGAACCAAGAACATATAATGTACACGGTCCGTCAGCTGTTGTAGTAAAGTCTGTTGTAACATAGCCTCTGCTTGTGTCGCCGAGATAGCCGTATTTATCTGTACCTGCATTTGCAAAATCTACTCCGAAGATTTGTTCATATTCCGAACCAACATATGATGTTTCATCCGGTGTTAGTGTCTTATCGGTATATAAGTATGGACTACCGTTAGAGTTTCCGATTGCGGTCATTTGCGCTGCTTTTACTATAGTTGTAGTAGTGGTAGTTTCCTCCGGTGTTTCCGTTTCCGTTCCGAATGCCTTACCTACAACTGTAAGCGTAGAGCCTATATAGCCGCCGTCAACGCATGTAATAACAACGTCCTCAAGCTTTGTTGCCGTATATGTTACCTCTTGTGATGTGCCTGTGTATTGTGTCTCGTTAATATCTATCACGGTACCCGAATACGGTGTTACTTTAACAACCGCGCCTGCCGGAACATCTGGAATTGTAAGCTTTGCGCCCGTAGTGAACTGAGGCCAGCTGCCGTTCGGACCGAATTTACCTGTTGTTGCATCTATCTGAATATCGGGAGCATTTGAACCCTCCTCAGCTGTGGTCGGCGCAAATGTACCTGTAGTGCCTTCAATCGCACTTGCAAGCTGAGTAAAATCATATATTGTTGTATATTTCGTTTCCGATGCTTCTTCCGGCTCAAAGTTAACCTTAAGCAAAGCTGCGCCTGTACCGGCTGCATAAACTATATAAGTTTTCCCGGCCTCGAGTTCGGCGCTTATTGTATTTGGTGCTTTTACTGTAGGTGTTTCTTTAGCAATTTCTGTGCCGCTGGTGCTGTTTTCCTTGATATACATCGTTTTGTTGGCATTAATGCCTACCGTTGCGGTAAATGTGCCCCCGACCTTAGGGGTGACCAATATATCGGTATAACCGGTTGAGCCATTTCTGAACGGAAGATTGTATGGATATGTTGCAGGCAGGAAATTACTGTCCGTTGTTGTGCTAACCGTTACAGCTGCAGTAACCGTAATAGTAATATTATCATCGTCCAGAATTGTATCACCGGCACTATATACTGTTTCGGAGGTATCTGTTGTACCGGGTATATATTCTGATGCAGTCGCCGCACCGGCGCTTATGCTGAGCCCCGCAAAGCACGAAACGCTCATTGCCGCCGCCGTCAGGAGCGACAGCATTTTTTTGAATTTCATAAAAATTCTCCTCTCTTTCTTTTTTAGAAAAATGTTATACACGGAGCAGCGCGGGGAATGAGGAATTAATTTCAGATCAAGTCCGCGGACGCAGGTTTCCGCAGCCGGCCGGAAATTAATTAAACGATCCTTTGCGCGTGCTCTGCGCATAATATTATACATAGTATTATAATAACATATTTTTAAAGAAAGGGCAATAAAACGAATCAAACATGACAAATAATTAGTTACATTTGTTACTTTTTTTGTTATATATTAATAAACCGGAGCGAACACAAAAAGACCGATCCAATCCGGACCGGTCCTGTCGATAGAGTATCTATGTTTTCAATTACTTTTCAAGCCCATAAAAATCATCAAAAAATCCAGGATAGCTTACGTCAACGCATTCGCTGTTATCAAGCGTTGATTCGCCCTCTGCAAGCTGGGCGAGGATCGCAAGGCTCATTGCCATGCGGTGGTCGCCGTAGGTCATAAAATCAGCGCCGTGTATCGGCCTGCCGCCGGTTATGATCATGCCGTCCTCGGTTTCTTCTATGTCTATGCCGCATTTTTTAAACTCGTCAACAACGGCTCTTATGCGGTTTGTTTCCTTGACCTTCAGCTCCTGAGCGTCGCAGATAACTGTTTTTCCGTCTGCAAATACCGCGGCCGCGGCGATAACGGGAAGCTCGTCGATAAGACGCGGGATAATTGCGCCGCCGATCTCCGTGCCGTGCAGCTTCGAGCTGCGGATCACAATGTCTGCTACAGGCTCGCCCGCGGCGGTGCGCTCGTTTATAAGCTCCATATCCGCGCTCATTGCCTTCATAACGTCTATAATACCGGTTCTTGTCGGATTAACGCCGACATTTTTTATTGTTATTTCGGAATCCGGCATAATCGCGCCGAGAACTATGAAGAACGCGGCGGAGGATATATCTCCCGGAACAAGCACGTCCTGCGCCTTGAGTGAATCGGTTCTGCCCACTCTGATCGTAAGTCCGTCCACATTAATATTTGCGCCCATTGCGGAGAGCATAAGCTCTGTGTGGTCGCGGGATTTTTCGATTTCGTGAATTATCGTATCACTCTCAGCGTACAGTCCCGCGAGAATTAACGCGGTCTTTACCTGCGCCGAGGCAACCGTCATGTTGTATTCCATACCGTGAAGCCTTGCGCCGCGGATATGCAGCGGACAGTATTCGTTTTCGATATCCGCCCCCATAAGCGACAGCGGCTTTGTAACCCTGCCCATAGGTCTTTTGCATATTGACGCGTCGCCTGTTATGTCGGTGTCGAACGGCTGTCCGGCAAGTATTCCGCAGAGCAGTCTTGTCGTTGTGCCGCTGTTGCCGGTATAAAGCATTTTTTCAGGCTTTGTAAGACCGTGAAGGCCCTTGCCGTAAACCGTGATATTGTCGCCGTCAATATCGATCCTTATTCCCATTGCGCAAAAGCAGTCTATTGTTGAGAGGCAGTCGGCGCCCTTTAAAAATCCGCTTATATGTGTTGTGCCGTCGGCAAGCGAGCCGAGCATAACGGCGCGGTGTGAGATCGACTTGTCGCCCGGAACCGTGATTTCTCCGCGGACGCTTCGCATTTTTCTTATATTCATTATGTATCATGTTTCCTTTCAAAAATTAAGTCGTATATTTGAATTATACCACAAATATTAATGTAATACAAGATATTCGGTGGTGATTTATTTTGAAAAATTCTTTTTTATCCGGCGCTGTAGTCCTTATGATCGCAAATATAATATCGAAGGTTCTGGGAGCGGTGCTGAAAATTCCGCTTACATATATAATACATGAGGAGGGAATGGCGGTTTATAACACCGCGTTCAGCGTGTACGTAATGTTTTTGTCATTTGTTGTAGC
>JBJEIV010000120.1:0-3295 GCA_051877395.1 Candidatus Ornithomonoglobus sp. | reverse complement strand
GGGTAAAAATGCCGCTTGAGGGATTTGGTGTGTCTCAGGTGCCTGACAGCGCGCAATGCGAACGGGCGGTATTGGACGCGGTAAGCTGCGGTTATCGCCTTATTGACACGGCGGCGGCATATATGAATGAGGAAGCTGTCGGCGCGGCAATAAAAAAATGCAGCGTGCCTCGTGAGGAATTGTTTGTTACAACAAAATTATGGGTACAGGATGCGGGATATGAAACAGCTAAAAAAGCCTTTCAGACCTCGCTTGACAAATTAGGTCTGGATTATCTTGATTTGTACCTCATTCATCAGCCTATGGGCGATTACTGCGGAGCATACCGTGCAATGGAAGAATTATATAAGGAGGGCAGAATAAGAGCGATAGGAATTTGTAATTTTTATCCCGAGCGTCTTGCTGATTTCTGCGAAACGGTGAATATTATTCCTATGGTAAATCAGATTGAGCTTCACCCGTTTTTTACACAGACAAGGGCGCTTGACCTTATGAATGAATACGGTGTTGTTCCCGAAGCATGGGGACCGTTTGCGGAGGGCAGGCACGGGATATTTACGCACCCTGTTTTGAGTGAGATAGGCGAAAAATACGGAAAGACCGCGGCTCAGGTTGCTTTGAGGTGGAACGTACAGCGAGGTGTTGTTGTAATTCCGAAAACCGTTCACAGGGACAGAATGGAGCAGAACATGGATATCTGGGATTTCGCGCTCAGTGATGCGGATATGTCGGAAATATCCGCGCTTGATATGGGACATAGTGAAATAGTAAATCATTATGATCCTGCATTTGTCAAAATGCTTCATCATATGAAAATACATGAATAAAAACAGAAAAGAAGTATGAAAATGAAGAGAAACTTTATCACAGGATTTGTATCGTGAGCGGTTATTTTCTCGATGGCAGGAGCGCTTGCGGCAGGCGGCAACTGTACGGTCGTAAATCTTCCCGACGAGGGAATGACCGGAAATTCACATTTCTTGTTCCAAGAGCTGAACAATGCGCAAATTGCAGACCATCTTGAAAACTGGATTAAGGAAAACGTGAAATGATTAGTCAGTATCACTGCTGTGCATACGGTTAAGACTGCTGCGCGCGCCGCGCAGTTCTTCGGGAACCTCCTCAATGCTCATATTACGCGGAACAGAGGTAGTTCCCGCCGCCTTGGCGGTTTCATAGTACCAGCATTTATAGTTGAGTATATCAAGGGTGTCCTGCAATTCCTTTATTTGTCCGAGAACCGAGTCACGCTGCTTTATGATAAGCTCTAAACGCTCGTTTATGGTTTCATCGCCGGCAACTGCCATATCAATAAAGGATTTAATATCCTTAATCGGCATGCCTGTCTTTTTAAGACACTCAATAACGAACAGCCATTCAAAGTCCTTATCCTTAAACATTCTGATACCGCCGGCGGAGCGCTCAACGAACGGAAGCAGACCTTCCTTATCATAGTAACGTATGGTTGACGGCGCAACATTTAAAATTTTAGCAGTCTCGCTTACTGTATAAATCATTTTTCAATCACTCCTGAATTATGAATAAATTGTAAACAGTTTAAAATACACTTGACTTAAAGTGGACTTTAACTTTTATAATGTATATAACTTATAAGGATATTATAGTATTTTATATTATTAAAGTCAATATTGAAATGGAGGTTTTTGTGTGAAAGACATAATTCTTTGGACAGGAGCAGGACAAATCGGAATGGCTATAGTCAGACGGATTGGGTATGGCAAAAAAATTATTGTTGGGGATAAAAATTTGAATAATGCAAAAGCAGCTGCAAAAATAATGAATGATGCAGGATTTGATGTGACGCCTGTCGAAACGGATATCTCATCGAGGAAATCCATCTTAAAGCTAATTGAGGAAGGACAGAAATTCGGCGAGATTGCGATGCTTGTAAATGCGGCGGGTGTATCACCGAGCCAGGCGCCCATTGAAACCATATTAAAGGTTGATTTATATGGAACGGCAGTGCTGCTTGAAGAAGTGGGTAAGGTTATAAAACCTAACGGCGTTGGAATTACAATCTCAAGTCAGTCAGGACACAGGATGCCTGCGCTGACACCCGAAATTGATAAGCTGCTTGCCGTAACGCCGACAGAGGAGTTGTTAAATATAGATGTTTTGAAGTCTGAAAATATCAAAGACACGCTTCACGCTTATCAGCTGGCAAAACGCTGTAATGAAAAACGCGTAATGTTTGAAGCGGTAAATTGGGGCAAAAAGGGGGCGAGGATAAATTCAATTTCACCGGGTATTATTGTAACTCCACTGGCAATTGATGAGTTTAATGGAATAAGAGGAGATTTTTATAAAAATATGTTTAAAAAATGTCCTGCCGGAAGACCTGGAACAGCAGATGAGGTGGCAAATGTTGCGGAACTGCTTATGAGCGACAAGGGCGCGTTTATAACGGGAGCCGATTTTCTTATAGACGGCGGTGCAACCGCGTCATACTTCTACGGAGAGCTTGAGCCTTAAATACGGTTTCAATAGTATTGAAAGACTCATAAATAACTCAATAAAAAATCAAGGAGGTAATCATATGAACAAAAAAGTTTTAATTCTTTCGGGAAGTCCGCGAAAAGGCGGTAATTCCGATATACTGTGTGATGAATTTATGCGCGGCGCAAAGGAAAACGGCAATAATGTTGAAAAGATTTTTATAAGGGATAAGAAAATAGGCTATTGCACAGCCTGCTACTATTGCAGAGATACCGGCAAGGGATGTGCCGTAAAGGATGATATGGCGCAAATTCTTGATAAAATGCTTGCGGCAGACGTGATTGTACTTGCCAGTCCCGTATATTTTTATTCTATTGATGCGCAGATGAAAACGGTAATTGACCGTACCGTAGCAAAATGGCGCGAGATAAAGAACAAAGAGTTTTATTACATAATGACCGCAGCAGAAGAAGATAAGTCGGCTATGGACTGCACGCTCGAATGTTTCCGCGGTCTTGCCGCCTGTCTTGACGGTTCAGAAGAACGTGGCGTTATTTTTGGCACAGGTGTTTATGAAGCGGGTGAAATTAAAAATACTCCCGCGTTTGTTGAAGCCTACCAAATGGGATTAAATGTTTAGGAGGATTTTTTCGATGAAAAGAATAATATCAATTTTAATGGCATTGATTTTTGCAATGTCAATGATGACAGGATGTTCTGCTGCGGAAAATATCGCTGAGAGCTTTACGCTCACAATGCAGATCGGAAATCCGAATATGACAGTAAATGGTACAGAAAAAGAGATTGATCGCGGTCGCGGCACCGTACCGATTGTGCA
>JBJEIV010000119.1:0-17051 GCA_051877395.1 Candidatus Ornithomonoglobus sp. | reverse complement strand
CAGGCCGTATTTCGTTATAATTAACGGCTTCACCGTTCTGCGCCTTTATACAGGCAAGAGCCGCAGCGGCTGACGCGCGCACCTCCGAAAGGTTCGGCGCCGCGATTACCGCCGATTTGTCCGCGGCGAGAATTTCCTCTCTGTGCTTTATTGCCCCGTCACCTGTGTAAATCGCGCTGCCGTCCGCAAAAAGCTCCGCAATTTCGGTCACCGTCATTACACACGGCTCAACAACCGCTTTTCCGTTGTCATACGCGGCAGTGAACACCTCGTCGCGCCTTGCGTCAAGCATCGGAATTACCGTTTTCGATGTCCCCGCAAAATTATATGCCAGCGCTTCAAGCGTTGATATCCCGACAACCGGCTTTTTCATTGCCTGCGCAAAGGCGCGGATCGTTGAAATTCCTATTCTCAGTCCCGTAAAGGAGCCGGGCCCGACAGTTACGGCAAACACATCTATTTCCGATATGTCCATGCCTAAGCCGGCAAGCACGCTGTCAACCATCGGCATTATGTTCTGTGAATGCTTTCTCTGATTTCTTATGACATACTCACCGAGAATGTATTCACCGTCGGTTACCGCTACAGAGGCGGGAAATGATGAAGTATCTATTGCAAGAATTTTCATCCCGTCACCCTCTCTATTATTATATTTCTGTAATCAAAGCCCTTTGTATCGTCCTTGTTTATTGTGATTTTTATATATTCCTCCGGGAACAGCTCCTCAATAAGCTCCGACCACTCAACAACGCACACGCCGCCCGCGTCGAGATAATCCTCATAGCCGATCTCATACATTTCCTCCGGGTCGGCAATACGGTATACGTCAAAGTGATACAGCGGCAGTCTGCCCTCGTATTCGTTTACTATAGTAAATGTGGGACTTGTAACATGCCGCGTAATTCCCAGAGCCTTCGCAAGTCCCTGCACAAACGCGGTCTTGCCCGCTCCGAGGTCACCGTACATAGCCACAAACTCCCCGCCCTTTAAGGTATCGGCAAGCTCCGCGGCTATAGCGGCAGTATCCTCACAGGAATATGATTCATACCGCTTCATATCAGAACAGTCCCGAAATCACGCTGTTTTCATCAATATCTATCTTTTCGGCCGCAGGTACCTTAGGAAGTCCGGGCATTGTCATAATATCTCCCGCCTCCGCAACGATAAAGCCTGCGCCGTTTGAAATGCGTATCGTCTTGATTTCAACCGTAAAGCCCTCGGGACGTCCTAAAAGCTTCGGGTTGTCCGAAAGCGAATACTGTGTCTTTGCAACGCATACCGGCTTCTTGTCAAGACCAAGCTCCTCAAGACGCTTTATAGCCTTTTTAGCCTTGTTTGAGAATACCACACCGCTGCCGCCGTAAATCTTAGTCACGATCGCGTTAAGCTTGTTTTCAATAGTGTCCTCAACGTCATATACGGGATGATATTCAGCCTCCTGTCTGTCTATAGCGTCAAGCACATACTTTGCAAGCTCAGTTCCGCCTTCGCCGCCCTTTGCGAACACCTCGCACAGAGCGCAGTCAACACCGTATTCGGCGCACTTGTCAATAACCGTCTGAAGCTCCGCGTCGGTATCTGTAGCAAAACGGTTTATTGCAACGACTACCGGAGTTCCGAAGCTCTGCATATTCTCAATGTGCTTTCCGAGGTTTACAATGCCCTTCTTCAGCGCGTCGAGATTTTCTGCTCTAAGCTCGTCCTTTGCAACGCCGCCGTTGTATTTGAGCGCCTTTACCGTCGCGACTATAACGACCGCGGACGGACGAAGTCCCGACATACGGCACTTTATATCCATGAACTTTTCAGCTCCGAGGTCAGCGCCGAAGCCCGCCTCGGTTATAGCGTAGTCGCCGAGCTTAACAGCAAGCTTTGTTGCCTGAACGCTGTTGCAGCCGTGAGCGATATTCGCAAACGGACCGCCGTGGATAAAGCATGGTGTATGCTCGAGAGTCTGAACAATGTTCGGCTTTATCGCATCCTTTAAAAGCGCCGCCATCGCGCCCTGTGCGTTAAGCTGCTTTGCGTATACAGGCTCGCCCGATCTTGTATAGGCTACAATTATATTACCAAGTCTTTCCTTTAAATCGGTGATATTATTCGCAAGACAGAGGATAGCCATAACCTCCGATGCAACGGTTATCATAAAGCTGTCCTGACGCGGTATTCCGTTGATCTTTCCGCCCATGCCTATTACGATGTTTCTGAGCGCTCTGTCGTTCATATCAAGACAGCGCTTCCATACTATGTTTGTAACATCAATATCGAGAAGATTGCCCTTCTGGATATGGTTGTCTATCATTGCGGCAAGAAGATTGTTTGCCGCTGTGATCGCGTGCATGTCTCCGGTAAAATGAAGATTGATATCCTCCATCGGAACCACCTGGGCATAGCCGCCGCCCGCAGCGCCGCCCTTGACACCGAACACAGGTCCGAGTGAAGGCTCGCGCAGAGCGATAAAGGTCTTTTTTCCAAGACGCGACATCGCATCGCCCAGACCTATCGTAACCGTTGTTTTACCCTCGCCCGCCGGTGTCGGGTTGATCGCCGTTACAAGAATCAGCTTACCGTCCTCTTTTTCTTCGGCCGCTCTTATAGCCTCCGCTGAAATCTTTGCCTTGTACTTACCGTAGTATTCAAGATCCTCCTCCGGTATTCCGGCCTTTGCAGCTATATCTCTTATATGATACATTTCCGCTCCCTGAGCAATTTCAATATCTGATAACATAATCTATTCCTCCTAAGTGTGTATATAGGCAAACAGAGCTGAACAGATATTATCCAGCCCTGATTGAAAACCTTCTTAATAATTATAAGCTATCAGCTGTTCATATGTTCTTCTCTGTCCTCGCGAACCTTTCTGAGAAGAAGATCAAGTCTGTGTTCAACGTCAGCAAGCATATCGTCAACATAGGTTTCAACGTCCTGCCTCATCTCTCTTGCGTCTCTTTCAGACATATCTCTGATAGCGTCAGCCTTTTCATAAGCCTGTCTTGTGATCTCATGCTCGTCAACAAGCTGCTCCTGCATTTCCTCTGCCGATTTCTTTATCTGATCAGCGCGCTCCTGAGCCTCCTCAAGGATTCTCTGTCTTTCCGTCTTTACCCACTTTGCTTCCTTGAGCTGTTCAGGATAAACAAGTCTCATCTCCTGAATGTAGTCAAGAAGCTCGTCCTTATCCAACATGATCTTTCCTGTGAGCGGTACTGTTGATGCCTTATTAATGGTGTCCTCCATCATATCTATGATTTCCATTATATCCATATCCATGTCCATGTTTGTAACATCCTTTCAAATTTTATTTTCCCAAGCATCACTGCTCGAATTTATCTTTTATATCTTGTATTATTTCGGAAGGAACAAGTCCCTCTAAATTACCCTTATATCCTGCAAGCTCTTTTATCATGCTGGAGCTGATATACGAATATTTTGAATCCGTCATCATAAACATAGTCTCACACTCATTATTAAGCGCGCGGTTTAAGAGCGCCATCTGAAACTCATATTCAAAATCGTTTACCGTCCTGAGTCCCTTGACTATAACCTTAGCACCGTGAGCCTTCGCGAAATCAACCAACAGTCCGTCGAAGCTTTCCGTTTCGACATTATCAAGATGAGATGTTACTCTTTTTATAAGCTCAACTCTCTCTTCCGCAGTGAATTTCGGACTTTTATTTTTGTTACGGAGAACTCCGACGATCACCTTGTCAAACACTCTGCTAGCGCGTTCGATAATATCAAGATGCCCGTTTGTGATCGGGTCGAAGCTGCCCGGATAAACTGCAATTCTCATAGACGCCATTTCCTGTTATTATATTCTTTTGTAAATTGTTATGAAGGTCCTGCCATACCTCTTCTGTCTGTAAATATCCAGACCTTCAATATCGCTCCTGAAATCGGTATTATCGCTTTCAAGAACAACGATCCCATCTCCGCTCAGCGCATCGTTTTGAACGATCGCCGTAAGCGCCGGTTCAATATAGCCTTTATTATACGGCGGATCAAGAAATATTATGTCAAATTTCTTCCCGCTCTGCTTTATATAATCAAAGCATGATTTCTGTGTGACCGTACATTTATCTTCGAATCCGAGACCGGAAATATTCCGCTTTATAAGCTCAACCGAACGGCTGTCATTATCCACAAGCACCGCATGAGAAGCGCCCCTTGAAACAGCCTCAAACGACAGCGCGCCGCTGCCGGCAAACATGTCCAGAATTTCGGCGCCGGGTATATGCTCCTGTATCAGATTAAAAATCGATTCCTTAACTCTGTCGGTTGTCGGCCGCACATCACGTCCCTCAAATTCCAGAAGCTTATGGCCTCTGCGGCATCCCGAAATGATCCGCATCGATATGTCACCTCACTATTTTAACCTAATTTTTTAAAAAGGTCAACACTTTATGAAAATTTTAAACAAAAAATACAAATTTATAATATTATTGTAAACTAAATGTAACAGTGTTGCATAATACAGCAAATACAGCAAGGGAGCGCAGAAGCCGCGCTCCCTTACGCTGTTGATACGTTATTCTATGTCCTCTGTAAAGTCCGGCAGTATTTCGCCTCTTACATAATCATGATCGGGAACAGGAATTTCCTTCATGTCCGGTCCGATATAGAAGCCGGTCTGCGTACACTGATTATACGCGGTGTTCTGCCATGCAACGCTGAGACGGTATACAGGATCGTGCATCAGAGTATATATACGGTGCTCCGTAAGATCGGTTGTAGTGTAGATACGAAGCTCTGTATCGTCCTCGTTTCTCCATATAACATCCTCTCTCCAGTCGCCTATAATGCTCGCCTGAAGACACGGAACACCCTTTCTCCAGTTGTTTGAGAAGGTTCCCTTCGGATCGAGAATTGTAACGAGCTTTTCATTCTCATAATCCCACTTATAGATCTTAGGACGTCCGCACTGTATGACCTCGTCAAACTCGCAGTCAAGAAGCTCTCTTAAAAGGTCTCCGTCCCACCAGATCGCGAAGTTGATTGACTTAGGCGCGTTCTCCGTGATGACCTCACCGTCTATTGTGAAAAGCTGCTCATTCATTACCCAGCACTGGTTTCCCGGATATCTCGGGTCGATCTTCGCGCACAGACCTCTCGTTGTATCGCGTCCGGTGAAATGTCCCCATTTGATCTCACCCGTTGCCGGATCGTGAAGCTCAAAGCCAAGCTCCGCCTCCGCCTCCTCGTGTATCTGGAAGCAGTCAAGACCCTCGCCGTCCGGTCTGAACTTACCCACATTGATCGTGTCGCCGTGCATGAGTCCGGTCGAATATATTCCGCGTCCGTCATGGTCAACCGCCATTGAGCCGTAAATAATTTCGTCCTTTCCGTCGCCGTCAACATCGGCTACACCGAGGTTATGATTGCCCTGGAAGGTGTATTCAATGTTGTGCGTTCTGTCGGCTACGAAACGCCATCTCTTAACGAAACGGTTATCTATAATATCATACGCGACAAGGTACGTCGGACGGCCGTGGTCATAATAGCCGCGGCACATAACAACGCTTGGGTTCACACCGTCAAGATACGCCACACAGGCAAGATAACGGTCGCAGCGGTTACCCCAGCTGTCGCCCCACTCCGCAACATTGCCGCGCGGAGGATCGTAATCTGTCGTATCCATTATCGCTCCGGTCTCACCGTTGAACATTGTGAGATACTCGCGTCCCTCAAGAACAAAGCCGTCCTCATTGCGGTAGTCCGCATAAGGATCACCTATAACCTGACCTACACCGTCAACCGTTCCGTCAGCCGTCTTACAGATAAGCTCCGCCTTACCGTCGTTATTGAAATCGTAAAGCATCATCTGCGTATAGTGCTGACCGGCTCTTATATTCTTGCCGAGATCTATTCTCCACAGCTGCTTGCCGTTGAGCTTATAAGCGTCAATAATACAGCTGCCTGAGAAGCCCTTGTGCGAGTTGTCCTTACCGTTCGCGTCCCAGCGGAATACTATCTCGTACTCGCCGTCACCGTCAAGGTCCGCTACCGAAGCGTCATTTGCCGTATACTCATGGACTCTGCCTCTCGGTGAGATAAACGGCTCCGGCTTATTGAGCGGAATTGAAAGATATTCCTTATCCCATACCTGAGTTGAGTAGCCGCCGTATTCCATCTTGCCGTTTAAAACAGCCTTTACGGTGTATGTATCACCCTTCTTGCCGTCGGGGTCAAGGTAGTTTGTCGCGCCGTCAAGAACATCTGTAATTCTCAGACCGTTTCTGAACAGCACAAAGCTCATGCCGAGCTTGTACTCATACGCCTGTAATCTCCACGCGAGGAACACTCCGTCCTTTGTCGGAACCGCAACCAGTGAACGGTCAAGTGTCTCCATCTTTCTTCTGAACGGCTTTGCCTTGACCTCCGAGGTCACGCTGTATTCTCTTGAATAGCCGTGCGGAGTTACCGCTATTACCGTATATGTAAACGGAACCGTTGTATCGACCTCGGTATCCACAAAACGGCATTCGCGCGTTGTGCCTATCGGACGCATTTTTCCGTTTGGAGCGGTCTGGAATATGTTATAGAACGCCGCGTCGTATGTGCTCTCCCAGAGAAGCGTGACGTGGTTGCCCTTTGAAACAGCCTGAAGCTCCGTAATATCACCCTTAAGCTCCCCGCCGTCTACGACCTCCGCAACTACCGTTGTATGGTTTCTTCCTCTGAACTTATTTGAATATAGCGGGAAAACGCTGTACTCATATTTTTTGCAAAGATGTACCGTTGTATCGGTATATCTTTCGGTATATACATTATCGAGTCTGTCATACTCGCCGTTTCTGAGGTTCTTTCTCAATATCTGATAGCCGTGGCTGCCCTCAACCTTAGGCCATGTAAGCGTGATTGACGGACATTCCGGCTTTGCGCATGCCGACCATGAAACCTCCGACATTTTAAGCCATCTCTTTGCCGCAATGTCAATTGCGTTAAGCGCCGGATGCTTACCCGAAAATTCAAAAAGAATCTCGCCGTTTCTGACCTCAACCTCATGGAAACGCTCTATGACTGTGCTGTCGTGTACCCATGAATGCTTTTCCTCACCGTTAATTTTGAATACGGTTGTTACGTCACCCTCGTCCTCGTAGTCGCCCAGAGCAATTCTGATCTTATACAGACCGTTCGGAACCTTTACCTTAAAGGAATTCTGATCCATTACAAGAAAATCCCTCATGATCTCCTTTTCACCCGAATTTCTGATCATTGCCTGCGCCCTGTGCGCGATACCGTAACCAACCTCGTCATTGTACAGGCTTCTGCCGGTTATCTTTATATATCCTTCAGCTGCCTGCTTGCTTCCGAAATCAAAGCTTATGTCCATTTCCGCTCTCTCCTTAAATTATTGCCCTATTTATCTAACAATATTATAGCACACCCATAAATGCTTGTCAATTAAAAAAAACAGTAAATATTTTATATAAGTTTTCAATTTATTAATGACTTTTCGGAAAATCTATGTTATAATGGTATTATATAATAATACGGAAAGGTATTTTACAGATGGAAGAAACAGTAGATATACGCGGCTTCTACGGTGAGTCTCAGCTGCTTTATGACAGTGTGCTTATCGAGATAGAATCCCGTCTTAATATAATAAAAAAATTTAAAACCCTGAACAATGAGCGTGACCCGATCGAGAACGTAAAGACGAGAATAAAGTCACCCGCAAGCATGGTGGAAAAGCTCCGTTCAAAGGGACTGGTTCCCATTGCCGAAAACATTCCCGGCAATGTCATGGATGCGGCGGGCGCGCGCGTGATCTGCACATATGTAGATGATGTGTATGAGGTGGCGCGAATCCTTTCGGCTCAGAAGGACATAACCGTTCTTGAGGTCAAGGACTATATAAAGAACCCGAAGCCCAGCGGCTACCGCAGCTATCATATGATAGTGGAGCTTCCGATTTACATAGGCGAGGAATGTCACAGGATCCCCGCCGAGATCCAGATAAGAACGCTTTCAATGGATTTCTGGGCAAGCCTCGAGCACAAAATCAGGTACAAGCATGATATTCCGAACCAGCAGATCATCGCCTCCGAGCTGCGGCGCTGCGCCGATGAGGTCGCGTCTGTTGAGATGAATTTCATTACCATAAGAGACATGATAAACTCAACAAAAGAAAACAGCCGCAGCGCTGACAATGCTGACAACAACACTAAGGAGGAAATCCGGTCATGAAGCTTCTTCTTGCAGATGACGAAAGGGAACTTACAAACGCGCTGAGCGCGATCCTTAAATTCAACAAATATGAGGTAGACTGCGTATATGACGGCGAGGCCGCATATGAAGCAGCCTACAATAATAATTATGACGCGCTTATATTTGACGTTATGATGCCTAAGATGAGCGGCATAGACGCCGTAAAGGCGCTGCGCGAAAAAAATATTGACACCCCCGTTATCCTTCTCACCGCAAAATCGGAGTTTTCCGATAAGATAACTGGGCTTGACGCCGGCGCGGACGATTATCTTACAAAGCCGTTCAACACCGGCGAGCTGCTTGCCCGCCTGCGCGCGCTTATCCGCCGTTCGGGAGATTCAAAGAACGAGATAATCACCTGCGGCAACATAACGCTTAACAAGGAAAGCCTTGAAATAAAAACGGATTCCGCCTCCTTCCGTCTTGCCGGACGGGAATGCAGAATGCTGGAGCTGCTTATCTCACGAATAGGCTCTCCCGTTACAGAGCAGCAGTTCATTGATAAAATTTTCGATGATGAGGAGGGACAGCGCGACGGCATGGTATTCCTCTATATTTCGTACCTCAGGACAAAGCTCGGAGCGATCGGCGCAGACCTTGTAATTGAGGAAGAAGGCGACTGTAAGTACATACTCAGGCAAAAGTAAGCAGAGGAGGTAATACAAAATGCTGAAAACTCTCCGTATCCGCATAATCGCTCTGACAATGATATGCATTACGGCAGTCGTATATCTGATATCCGGCGCGATAAATCTCACAAGCTTTATAAGGCTTCAGCGCCGCGAGGACAGTATGCTCAACCTGATAAGCGAGTACAACGGCTCCATTCCTCACAATCCCGAGGAGCTTGAAAACAAGCTGAACTTCTCGATAAGCATAGAAACTCCGTTTCAGACGAGATATTTTGTCGTGCTGTTAGACGATAAGAACAATATAAAGGAAATGATGACAAGCAATATTGCGGCAGTGGGCAAGGGCGATATTGAACGTCTGTGCAGCATATTAAAAAACAAGCATGACGGCAGCCGCGGAAATATAGGCAGATACAGATACCTTATAAATGACACAGCCGGCGGAAGAAAGATTTCCTTTCTCGACCGCTCCCAGGACCGCGAAACGGTGGTACAGCTAATTACGGTTACCTTTGTTATTACGCTTATAGGGCTTGTTGTCATTTTCTTTATTATGGTGTTTGTTTCCGAAAAGATTATCGCCCCGTTTGTAAAAAATCAGGAGAAGCAGAAGCAGTTTATAACCGACGCCGGACATGAGCTGAAAACCCCTCTTGCGATAATCCGCACAAACGCGGAGGTTTTAGAGGTATGCTGCGGCAAAAACGAATGGATAGACAGCATTTTAAATCAGACGACCCGCCTTGAGGGACTTGTAAAGGGACTTCTTCAGCTTGCAAAGAGCACGGAATTTAAAGAGGACACCGAGCACATTCAGTTTTCACTCAGCGCAACGGTTAACGACATCGCCGGCTCCTTCCGTACAATGGCAGAGCAAAAGGGGCATAAAATGTATTTTAATATCACTCCCGATATAGAATACAAGGGGAACGCGCAGTCCGTCAGCACGCTTGTTTCAATCCTTGTGGATAATGCGATAAAATACGCGTCCGAAAACGGCGGAATCTATATTCACCTCTCGCGCATGGGCATCGGCACCGCAAAGACGGCGAAGCTTGTGGTTGAAAACGACACAGATATGGACGACAGCGTAGATCCTGACAGATTTTTTGAGCGGTTTTACCGTTCCGACGATTCCCGCGCCCGCTCAAGCGGCGGCTACGGCATAGGACTTTCTGTCGCAAAAACCATTGTCGAGGCGCACAAGGGAAAAATCTCCGTTTCAAAAACAGGCAATAAAATAGCCTTTACGGCTATCTTATAAATATAATATGATATGAAAGGAAAAAAAGAAAATGGTATATGTAATTTTAGCAGACGGATTTGAAGAGATTGAGGCTATAGAGCCTGTTGATATCATGAGACGCGCGGGAATAGACGTAACAACGGTTTCGATCACGGCGTCAAAGAGCGTAAAGGGCGCTCACGGCATCACGGTTGAGGCTGACGCAATGATTGCGGACATTCTTAATAACGGCATTGCTCCCGCCGATATGGAGGCTCTTATGCTGCCCGGCGGCGGCGGATACGTTTATCTTGACGAGTCAAACGAGGTTCACGCTCTCTTAAATGACGCGCTTATCCAAGGCAAATATATCGCGGCTATCTGCGCCGCTCCGTCAATCCTCGGAAAGAAGCAGATCCTTATGGACAAAAGGGCGACCTGTTATCCGGGCTTTGAAAAGTATTGCTACGGCGCGGAAATGACAGGCGAAAAGGCTGTTGTTGACGGCAAGGTAATCACAGGCAGAGGTCCGGGCGCCGCGTCCGATTTCGGCTTTGCCATCGTCACGCTGCTTAAAGGAGCCGAAGCGGCGCAGCAGCTCAAGGAAGCGATGCAGTACAATGACTGATACCGCGGCAAAGGACGCAATACGCGATGCGATAAAAGCAAAGCGGCGTATGCTTACCCGTGATGAGATCGATTACGCAAGCGGCAGAATAACAGAGCGCATTCTGTCGCTTGACTGCTATAAAAATGCGGATACGGTCATGAGCTATCTTTCCGCCTTCAAGGAGCCGTCAACTGACGGAATTATCTCACGGCTGTTTGCCGATAACAAGCGCGTTGTCGTTCCGATAAGCAATACCGATACGTTTACTATAACTCCCTCATATCTCCCCTCCCCCGATAAGCTTATCAAAGGAGCGTACGGGATAAAGGAGCCTGCGGAATGTATTGAGGCCGATATTTCAACAATTGACCTTGCGCTTATTCCGGGCATCGCATTTGATACGAAGGGGGCGCGTATCGGCTTCGGCAAGGGCTATTATGACCGATTTCTGTCAGACTTCAAGGGAATAAAAATCGGCATATGCTATGATTTTCAGCTGCTTGACTATGTGCCGTCATCGCCGCATGATATTAAAATGGATATTATCATAACCGAAAAGAGGATATTTAATGATTTTTGATACACACGCCCATTACAACGATAAACAGTTTGACGAGGACAGGGACGCGCTTCTCTCCTCGATGAATGAAAACGGTGTGGGGCTTATCATGAACGCGTGTTCAAGGCTTGACGAAATGCCGCTGATTCTTTCGCTGTGCGAAAAATATCCGTTTATGTACGGAGCGGTCGGTATACACCCCGAGGAGGTTGACGATGCGGCGCAGGGCTACCTTGACAGAATACGCGAATACGCAAAGCACCCCAAAATCAAGGCTATCGGCGAAATAGGTCTTGACTACCACTGGACCAAGGAAACAAAGGCGGAGCAGCGCAGAATACTCGGTGAGCAGGTTGACCTTGCAAGAGAGCTCGGACTGCCGGTGATCATCCACGACCGCGAGGCGCACGGCGACTGTCTCAGTATTTTAAAGGAGCACAAGGCTTACGAATGCGGCGGTGTTTTTCACTGCTACAGCGGCAGCGCGGAGATGGTGCGCGAGGTCACAGAGGACCTTAATATGTATGTCGCCTTCGGCGGCTCTCTCACCTTTAAGAACGCGAAAAAGGCGCGCGCGGCGGCAGCGGCGGTTCCTCTTGACCGTCTGCTTATTGAAACGGACTGTCCGTATATGGCGCCCGTTCCGTACCGCGGCAGACGCAACAGCTCGCTCTATCTCCCCGAGGTCGTTAAGCTTCTCGCGGAGCTTACCGGACTTTCAGCGGAGGAAATTGAAAGAATTACTGAAGAGAACGGAAGGAAGCTGTTTAATATATGAACGATATGATCATAAACGGAGCCGAAAAGCTCGGTATCAGTCTCACCGAAGCTCAGGCTGCCTCGCTTGTCAGATACAACAATATATTAATAGAAAGAAACAAGGTCGTCAACCTCACCCGCATAACTGAGCCGGAGGAGGTTGTTACAAAGCATTTTCTTGACAGCCTTACTCCTCTGCTCACAGACCGCGTAAACGGCAGAGTTATTGATGTCGGGACCGGCGCGGGCTTTCCCGGTCTTGTCCTCAAATGCGCAAGGCCGGAAATCGAGCTTACCCTGCTCGATTCCCTCAACAAGCGGATAACCTTTCTTAAAGATGCCGCCGCGGAAATGGGTATAACGGACGGCATAGAATTTATACACTCGCGCGCGGAGGATGCCGCGCTGTCCCCCGAGCACAGGGAAAGATATGATACCGTTGTTTCCCGCGCGGTTGCGAACATGCGCACCCTTGCGGAATGGTGTCTGCCGTTTGTGAAGCCGGGCGGATATCTTCTCGCTCTCAAGGGTCCTCTGGCTTTGAGCGAGCTTGACGACGCGAGGGCGGCAATCGAGGTTCTGGGCGGCAGCGTGGAAAGCGTGTTCAGCGCGGATATACCCTTTACGGAGCTTGAGCATAAAATAATTGTGATAAAAAAGCTCCGACACACTCCGAAGCAATTCCCCCGCAAGGGCAAAAAAGCGACAGAAATCCCTGTCGAAAAGGCTTATAAAAAAGGATAATTAAAAAGCGTGCCGTTTTATGTCGCACGCTTTTTCTTTACATTCGGAATTTTCATGCTATAATTGTTCTTGTAAGACAAAAATCACAGATACAGACAGCCGAAGCTGTCACCCCCGATTGTACAATGAGTGTTAAACAAGCATTGTACAAATGTCTTACACCTTCCACCACCGAGGGGAACGAACGGACAGCGATTTTTGTACATCAAAGGCGATCATTTTTGTCGCTGTCCGCTCAGGACCCGTTAAAGGTTAAAAATTACGATCAGGTGAACAGCATGCCAGAAAATAATTCAAATAAAAGAATAAGGAATATCCCGCTCAGGGCAATAAAGCCCAATCCCGAGCAGCCGCGGAAATATTTTGATCCCGACTCTATGGATACACTCACGCGCTCAATAGAGCGCTACGGTGTTTTGTCACCGATAACGGTCAGAGAATGCGGCGAGGACAAATATGAGCTGATCTCGGGCGAGCGCCGCTACAGGGCAGCCTACAGCGCGGGGCTTAAAACGATCCCGTGCATAGTCACCGAAAGCTCAACCGACTGCGCAATTCTTTCCCTTCTTGAAAATTTACAGCGTGAGGACTTATCCTTTCTGGAGGTTGCGGAAAGCTACAGGGAGCTTATAAAGGGCAAGGGGCTGTCAAGCCATGAGCTTTCGAGAAAGATAGGCGGCAAGCCATATGAAATAAAGGAAAGAATGAGGCTTATGATGCTTGATCCCATTGTACGCAAATACATAAGAAATTTTAATCTGACCGAAAGGCAAGCGCGGGCGCTGCTGCGCATACACGACAGAGACACACAGATTGAAGCTGTGCGTCATATCTGTGAAAATTCATTGAGCGAAAACGAATCCGTCAGCTTTATATCGGAGCTTCTGAAAACCGGACACGAGCCTAAGCTCCATATAAACAAATTCAAGGACATAAAAATCTTAAAAAACACGCTCACGAATGCGGTCGGACTTATACGTCAGAGCGGAATTGACGCGGAATTTAACGAAAATACCTATGACTGGGGCGAAGAATTTATAATAGTTATCCGCAATTAATCCTTTACAAAAGCGATTTTATGTTGTATAATAAAAAAAGCTTTTGAAAGGATCAATTATATGCAATGGATAAGACAAACAAAAGAATTGTGGTTAAGGTTGGAACCTCCACACTCACATATGATACGGGAAAAATAAATTTAAGACAAATCAACGCGCTTGCCCGGGTGCTTTCCGATTTGCGCAATCAGGATTATGAGGTTATTCTCGTTTCCTCAGGAGCGATAGGCGTTGCGATGGGTAAGCTCGGACTTGACCGCAAGCCAAAGGATACAAAGGTAAAGCAGTCGCTTGCGGCGATCGGGCAGTGCGAGCTTATGTCGCTTTACGACAAGATGTTTGCGGAATATCACAACACGGTCGCGCAGATACTTCTGACACGCTCCGACGTTGATATCGAAAAGCGCAAAAACCACACGACCGACACCTTCAACACCCTGCTTGATATGGGAATTATCCCTATCGTAAACGAAAACGACACTGTTTCCGTCGAGGAAATCGAGTTCGGCGACAACGACAGCCTTTCGGCAATCGTGGCAAAGCTTGTCAATGCCGATCTTCTTGTCCTCTTCTCCGATATTGACGGTCTGTATGACAGCGACCCGCACACAAATCCAAACGCGCAGCTCATATCGCGAGTTGAGGATATAAGCGCCGTTGAGGCAGGCGCGGGAGGCGCGGGCACAAACCGCGGCACAGGCGGCATGGTGACAAAGATCGAAGCGGCAAAAATTGCCAACGACGCAGGGATCAGCATGCTCATCGTAAACGGTAAAAACATAGAAGCCCTCTACGACATTATCGAGGGCAAAAAGGTCGGTACGCTTTTTAAGGATTATTAATATTCATTGAAAAAGCCGCATTCTCTGCGGCTTTTTCAATGAATCATTTTCATCTCTTATAAAATGCCTTATACGCTCTGTATGCCATATATACGTCGCTCTTTGCGGTGACCTCAAACGGCGCGTGCATCGAAAGCACGGGAACACCGCAGTCTATAACATCCATGTTGAGGTTTGCGACATACTGCGCGATCGTTCCGCCGCCGCCCTGGTCTACCTTGCCCAGCTCGCCGGTCTGCCATATCACGCCGTTTTCATCCATTATCTTCCCTATTTCATGAACAAATTCCGCGTTCGCGTCCGATGAATCCGATTTGCCGCGCGCGCCCGTGTACTTCACTATTGTTACACCGTAGCCCGCATATGAGGAATTGTTAGCCTCTGAAACACTCAGGAAGTTGGGATCAACCGCCGCCGAAACATCAGACGACATACACGCAGAATTTTCAATCGTTCTGTTCAGATCCGTAACCGAACAGCTTCCGTTTGCCTTTTCGATCATCTCGGCAATTGTCATTGTCATAAACGCGCTCTTTGCGCCCGTATTGCCCATTGAGCCTATTTCCTCTTTGTCAACAAGGATCGCAGCCGCGGTTCTCTGCGGCAGTTCCTCCTCAAGGATCGCGCGGAGAGTTGTGTACGCGCATACTCTGTCGTCCTGACCGTACGCGCCGACAAAGCTTTCGTCAAGACCGACATTTCTTGCCTTCTGCGCCGGAACGATTTCAATTTCCGCGCTCTGGAAGCTTCTCTCCGTTATTTTGTAACGGGAGTTGAGCAGCTTTAAAATTGAGAACTTGACCTTTTCCTTAACGCCCTCCGCCTCGATCGGCATTCCGCCTATAAGGACATTGAGGTTTTCACCCTCTACACCCTCTGTCATTTTCTTTGCCATCTGGTCCTTTGCAAGATGCGGCAAAAGATCGGTTATAACAAATACAGGGTCCTCCTCCTTCTCGCCTAAAACGATTTCAAGCTTTTCACCGTCCGTATTGTAAATAACGCCGTGAAGCGCAAGCGGGATCGTCGGCCACTGATATTTCTTGATGCCGCCGTAATAGTGCGTTTTAAGAAGCGCCATATCCGTGCTTTCATAAAGGGGGTTCTGCTTGAGGTCAAGACGCGGTGAATCTATATGCGCGCCCGCGATATTTATACCCTTTCTTATATCCTCCTTGCCTATAACCGCCAAAAAAATGCTCTTGCCTCGGTTTACCTTATATACCTTATCGCCCGGCTTCAGCTCATCTATATCGGCAAGGTCAACAAAGCCTGCCTCCTGCGCCGCCTTTACCGATAATTTCACGCATTCCCTCTCTGTCTTGCCGTTGTCAAGAAATACGCGGTAAGCATCGCAAAATGAATACATTTCCGCCTTCTCCGCCTCGCTCATCTCGAGATAGGCATTCTTGTGCTCATACGCAAGACTGTCAAATAATTCCTTGTCTGTCATAATATCATTCCTTCCTCTTAATTTATTGTACTTATTATAACTTATTTTACTCGGAATATCAAGAATTATTTAGAAAAACCCCCTCAATATCCTTTTATATAATATTCATATCAAACAATTGATTTTTAATTTCATTCTTTGCAATTTTTACAAATTAAAATTATTTCAGATTTCATATTGATAAAGTTCGTGATTTGTGCTATAATATTATATATGGATACGAAAACAACAGATAACAATATTGTCATTATCGGACAGCCGGATTTTGAGCTTTCACATATATTCGACTGCGGTCAGTGCTTCCGCTTCAACAAGCAGACAGACGGCTCATATCTCGGCACCGCATACGGCAAAACAATTAAGATTTCAAAACAGAATAACGAAATAATACTGCATGATACCTCTATGGAGGATTTTAAAAATATATGGTATGATTTTCTGGATCTCGGCCGTGACTACGGAGCTGTCAAGGATGAGCTCACGCAGGGCGGCGATCCTGTTATGCGGGCGGCCACAGAATACGGCCGCGGTATCCGCATACTTAACCAGGATTTATGGGAAACAATGATCTCGTTCATAATTTCCGCAAGCAACAACATACCTCGTATCAAAAAGATCATAGAGCTTCTATGCGAGCATTTCGGAGATGCCCATACATACCGCGGCGTCACATACTACTCCTTTCCCTCACCGGAAAGGCTTGCAGGGCTCAGTCTTGAGGATTTATCTGTTATACGCGCGGGGTTTCGTGACAAGTATATACTCAGCTGCGCGCAGCGGGTCGCTTCGGGTGAAATAAGGCTTGATGAGATAAGCTCACTTTCTACGCCTGAGGCAAAAAAGGCTCTTATGAATATATACGGGATCGGAAACAAGGTATCTGACTGTATCCTTCTTTTCGGTATGCAGCGCTTTGACTCCTTCCCTGTTGATGTATGGATCAAGCGCATTATGGAAT
>JBJEIV010000118.1:0-3329 GCA_051877395.1 Candidatus Ornithomonoglobus sp. | reverse complement strand
AGAAGGCGATCCCGGGCGCGACAAAGCTTATCATTGCTCAGAGAATTTCTTCCGTTGAACACGCGGATATGATCGTGGTCATGAACGGCGGCATGATAAACGGCGTGGGAACGCACGAGGAGCTGCTCAGAACCAATGAGATTTATAAGGAAATTTATGAGTCACAGGTGAAGGGAGGCGGCGAGGATGAATGATATGAAGAAATCCAACAAAAACGCGGGCGCGGGGAAAGCGCTGAAAAGACTTCTCTCATATATTAAGAAGTATAATTCTATGTTCATATTTGTTCTTGTGTGCATATTTATAAGCGCGCTTGTAGGCGTTATCGGTTCAACCTTTGTCCAGACGCTTGTCGATAAGTTCATAACGCCGATGCTTGTAAATCACAGCACAGACTATTCCGGTCTTGCGCGGACGCTTGTGCTTCTCGGCGGCGTATACGCAATAGGTATTATCGCGACCTTCCTGTATCAGAGACTTATGGTCAATGTCGGACAGGGCGTGCTGCTGGACATCAGGAAGGAAATGTTTGAGCATATGCAGAGCCTTCCCATACGCTTCTTTGACACACATTCCCACGGCGATCTCATGAGCCGGTATACGAATGATACCGATACCCTGCGCCAGATGCTCACACAGTCCGTTCCGCAGATATTTTCATCGGCAATGACAATAATATGCGTATTCTGCGCAATGCTCAAAACGAGCTTTGCTCTTACGGGCGTCGTTATGATATTTGTGCTGGTAATGATATGCTGTATAAAGGTTATCGGCGGAAACAGCGCAAGATACTTTGTAAAGCAGCAGGAAGCAATCGGCGATGTAAACGGATATATCGAGGAAATGATAAACGGTCAGAAGGTAATTAAGGTATTCTGTCATGAGGAGGATGCTGTTGCCGATTTTGAGAAGAAGAATGAGGAGCTGTTTAAGCAGGCGGAGTCGGCGAACAAATTTGCAAACATTCTGATGCCGATAATGAACAATCTCGGAAACATAGAGTATGTGGCGGTTGCGATGGTCGGCGCCGTGCTTGTTATGCTGGGTACCGGCGGCGGAATAGGCGGCGCGCTTACTCTCGGCGGCGTTGCGGCGTTTCTGGGCTTTACAAAAAGCTTTACGCAGCCTATAAGTCAGATTTCCCAGCAGTTCAATTCAATCGTTATGGCGCTTGCGGGAGCGAACAGAATCTTTGATATGCTTGACGCGGAGCCGGAGAGCGACGAGGGCGCAGTACAGCTCGTAAGGGGCTCAATCGGCAGAAACGGCGTATTCCGTCCCGATAAGTACGGTGACTGGATGTGGGAGGACGGCGGCAGGTATACACCGCTTCGCGGCGATGTAAAGCTTACCGATGTTGATTTCGGATATGTTCCGGAAAAGACGGTTCTCCACGACATAAGCCTTTATGCGGAGCCGGGACAGAAGGTGGCGTTTGTCGGCTCAACAGGAGCGGGTAAAACGACGATAACAAACCTTATAAACCGCTTCTATGATATACACAAGGGTACGATCACCTATGACGGTATTGATATAAACAGAATAAAGAAGTCCTCACTCAGAGGCTCTCTGGGAATTATCCTGCAGGATACACATCTGTTTACCGGAACCATCCGGGAGAATATCCGCTACGGGCGTCCTGACGCGACGGATTTTGAAATTGAAACAGCGGCGCGTCTTACCGGCGCGGATGAGCTTGTAATGAGCCTGCCGGAGGGATATGACACGGTAATCGACGGAAGCGGCGGCAGCCTTTCACAGGGACAGTGCCAGCTTATAGCCATCACGAGAGCCGCGGTGGCAGACCCGCCGGTAATGATAATGGACGAGGCGACAAGCTCCATTGATACGCGTACGGAGGCGATAGTTCAGCGCGGCATGGACGCTCTCATGCAGGGTAGAACAGTATTTGTAATCGCGCACAGACTTTCAACTGTCCGCAATTCCGATGTTATCATGGTTCTTGACCACGGCAGAATTATCGAGCGCGGCAGCCATGACGAGCTTATTGCTCAGAAGGGTACATACTACAGACTGTATACTGGAGCGTTTGAGCTAGATTAATTTTTGATAACAAAAAGAACATACTTTTTCGCAGTGTAAAAAGTATGTTCTTTTTATTCTTCCGATAAGCCTAATATATAGTCTGAGGATACCTTGTAATATTTGCATAATGCAATTAAATGCCGTATAGGCAGCTCACTTGCGCCGCGTTCATATCGGGCGTACATCGTCTGCGAGGTACCCAAAATATCTGCGATTTGCTGCTGTGTCAAATCATGATCTTCTCTTAAATCCCGTATTATTTTTCTGTATTTCATACTCTTATTTTAGTGTCTGTATAAACTCTGCAAGCTTTAGCTGTTGTTCGTTTGAAAGCTTGGAAATTGCAGATAACAAAAAAATATTACCCTCTATATTATCGTCAAAAAAGTATTTCATTGACACCCCTAAGGCATCACAAAAGTAGGAAAGTGTTTCAACTGTAGGATTTTTCTTGCCAAGCTCGACATCGCGCAGATAGCTTTGTGAAATACCGGCGAGGTTTGCAAGCTTATTAACGGTAATACCCTTTTGTTCTCTTAATTCCTTTATTCTTAAACCAACATTCATTGTGAAATACCTCCATATTTATTGTAACACATACAGAGGAAAATAATTATATTTATAGAGTTGACAATATATATTTAAAGATGTATAATTAATTTTGAATTTCTAAATAATATTCAGATAGCTATGATACAGAAAAGGAGTAAAAAACACATGAAATTACTTATAGTAGGTTCGAGAAGCATAACAAACATAGATTTAAGTAAATACATACCCGAAAATGTGGAATTGATAATTTCCGGCGGCGCAAAGGGTGTTGACACATTAGCGGAGGAATATGCGGACAGGCATAAGATATCAAAGCTTATAATGTATCCGCAGTATGAGCGTTTCCGCCGCGCTGCGCCGCTGAAAAGAAATGAAAAAATGATTGAGCTTGCGGACTATGTTCTTGTGTTCTGGGACGGAAAGTCAAAAGGAACCAAGTATTCTATTGATTATTCTTATAAAATGGGAAAGGAGATGCGGGTTGTTGAGTGTTGTGATAATACTGTGCAGAGGAGCGCCCGGGGTATTGCTGCAAAATATGCAAATCCGGATTTGATTTCTTTTGAGGAGAACGCTTTTGAAAATGCAATAATACAAAAATATAAAAACAAGAATTGACGCTGATGCAAGTCTAAAATACATTTTTCACAATTTTTAAAAAGGGTTGTATTAAAAATAAATTATTGTTTACCTGCCTAAAGCCTCCCTCCAAAGCGCCATAGGCGCGTTGC
>JBJEIV010000117.1:0-3341 GCA_051877395.1 Candidatus Ornithomonoglobus sp. | reverse complement strand
CCTATTTCGCTCGTGATTTCACTGGGCGCCTCAAACGGCGGAATACCGGTTCCTGATGTTGTAAATATGGATATTGACGATGCGGGACAGCTTATAGAAAGCCGGACGCTTCTTTATAAGATAGTTCTTGAACCGAGTAACGAGGTAGAGGAAAATCTGGTAATACGTCAGATACCGGCTCCGGGCACACATCTTAATCCGGGCGACTATGTAACGCTTCATATGAGTACAGGTCCGGCTACAGACGATTCCTCAAAGGCCGCGGTAACGGTTCCGAGTGTAATAGGAATGTACCGTGATAATGCGGAAAGCACGCTTGGCATGTATAATCTTCTGATAGGTACGGTAACGAGAAAGGCGTCAAACAATCCTGAGGGTACAATAATAATGCAGAGCCCTGCGGCGGGTGCGACAGTCAGTGAAAATACAACGGTAACAATTGTAATTTCAAGCGGAAGAGAGGACTCAACTCTGGCATCGGGGTATGAGGGTGTGGTTCCGCCGGCCGATTACAGCGCGGACTATTCAGCGCCGGACACATCATATACAGAGCCGGAGCAGGCAGTACAGTATGACGGCGGCAGCGAACCGGCAGCGGAGGCTCCGGCAGCAGAGGTACCGGCAAGCTCGGGTACGACCCTTTATACGGTAAAGATACCCGATGCGGCAAATGACACCATAACGGTTGAGATAGTTCAGGACGGTGTAATAGTTCATAACCAGGTACACCAGAAAACCGAGGGCGCTGTGACTATAGAGCTTCAGGGTACCGGCTCGTCAAGCGTACAGGCATATATTGACGGCGCAAAGGTAAGTGACAAGACGGTGACATTTTAATGAAGGGAACAATATATAAAGGCATCGGCGGATTTTACTACGTCATGACGGAGGACGGAATTGTCGAGTGCAAGGCGCGGGGAAAATTCCGCAAGGAGCATATTATTCCGATGATAGGCGATAATGTTGAGATAGACGTTAAGAACGGAAAAGGCTCCATAACTGAAATTTATCCGAGGCGCAGCAGGCTTATACGTCCCGCGGTTGCGAATATTGACACGATTGTTGTGGTCGCGGCGGCAAAGAGTCCCGACCCGAGCACGGCCGTCATTGATAAAATGCTTGTCAATGCCGAAATCAACGGCATAGAGCCGGTTGTTTGTATAAACAAATCGGAGCTTGCCGATTGCGACGATCTGATCAGCCTGTATGAGAATGCGGGCTACAGAACGCTGAAGGTGAGCGCGGCGACCGGATACGGTGTTGACGCTCTCCGAAGGGAAATAGAGGGAAAGACTGCGGCATTCGCGGGTGTAAGCGGTGTCGGCAAGTCAAGCCTTCTTACGATCATAACGGGCAGCTCTCTCGAAACGGGAACGGTATCGGATAAGATAAGCCGCGGACGGCACACGACACGTCATGTTGAGCTTTTTCCTGTTGAGGGCGGGGGCTATGTTCTTGACACTCCTGGCTTTTCATCAATTGAGCCGGAGGATATAACCCCCGAGGAATTGGCAGACTGCTTCCCGGAAATGAGAGAGGCGGGAGGAAAATGCCGTTTCAGAGGATGCGCGCATATCAATGAGCCGGACTGCGCCGTCAAAGCGATGGTTGAGGACGGAAGGATCGCGCAGTCAAGATATGAGTCCTATAAGGAGCTGTATGAATTGCAAAGGAGCAGAAACACATGGAAATAGTATTATCACCGTCAATTCTGTCGGCAGATTTTGCGGAGCTTGGAAAGCAGGTCAAAGAAGCGGCCGCAGCGGGCGCGCCGTGGCTTCATATAGATGTAATGGACGGTGTTTTTGTGCCGAATATCAGCTTCGGCTTTCCGATAATCAAGTCGATCCGTAAGCTTACGGATGCTGTTTTTGATGTGCATCTTATGATTACGGAGCCGGAGCGATATATTGAACGGTTTCTTGACGCGGGCGCGGATATACTGACGTTCCATGCCGAGGCAACCGGAAGAATCGATGAATGTATAGAAATGATAAAGGGACGCGGCAGAAAGGCGGGACTTGCGATAAGTCCGAACACGCCGATAGACGCGGTGCTGCCGTATCTTGACAGGCTTGATATGGCGCTGTGCATGACGGTTGAGCCGGGCTACGGGGGGCAGAAATACATGAAGTCGGTCGAGGAAAAAATATCGGCGCTGAGAAATATTGCCGGAAGGGATTTCTATATCCAGATAGACGGCGGCGTAACGACGGATAATATAACGGAGCCTGTAAAGGCGGGCGCGAATGTTATCGTTGCGGGCAGCGCGGTGTTTAAGGGTTCGATAACGGATAACATAAAGGAGCTTAAGGCGGCATGCGCGCGGTTGTGATAGGAAACGGAACCATAAGAGACTATAGCTATATAAAATCCCGGCTTCGCACTGGGGATTTTATAATATGCGCCGACGGCGGTCTGCGCCATGCAAAAAAGCTTGGAATAAAGCCTGATATAGCGATCGGTGACTTTGACTCGTCGGAAAAGGACGAGAGCGTAAAAACCTATGTGTACCCATCACGCAAGGACTTCACGGATGGGGAGCTTGCTGTGAATTATGCGATAGATAACGGCTATGACGAGATCATGCTCCTGGGGATGAGCGGCGACAGGCTTGACCACACGCTGACGGATATTTTTATGCTTTCAAAGCATGAGGGAGCGTATCTTGTTGACGATAAAAACGAGATCCATATAGTCCGCAGTGAACTGAAGCTTATCGGGTATAAGGGTAAAACTCTTTCGATTATACCGGTGTACGGTGATCTCTGCGGCATAACGGCAAGCGGGCTTGAATGGCCGCTCAATAATGAAACGCTTTATTTCGGAGAAAGCCGCGGCAACAGCAATGTTGTGACCGGCGATGTCTGCGTCATTTCCGTAAAAAGCGGTATGGGCGCGGTTATAATAAATGACGGAGAATAAAAGGATAATGGACAGCTTGAGAAAAAAACTCATCGGGGATAAAGCCTTTTACAGAATGGTACTGGTTGTGGCGGTACCTATAATGATTCAAAACGGAATAACCAACTTTGTAAGTCTTTTGGACAACATAATGGTCGGACAGATCGGCACGGAGCAGATGTCGAGTGTCGCGATAGTAAATCAGCTTGTTATGATATACTATCTCTGTATCTTCGGCGGTCTGTCGGGAGCCGGAATATTCACGGCCCAGTATTACGGAGACGGCAATGAGGAAGGAATACGGCATACCTTCAGATATAAGCTGTGGATGGCTCTGATACTTACAGCGCTGGCAATGTTTATTTTTATCGCATTCGGCGGCAGACTTATTCAGATGTATCTGCAGGGCAGCAGCGACGGCGGAAACATGGAGGCCG
>JBJEIV010000116.1:0-17170 GCA_051877395.1 Candidatus Ornithomonoglobus sp. | reverse complement strand
GGAAAACACAGGCGACATAGGTGAAATAAAAGAGGACAGCAGCGCAATAAAGGTTTATATTGTCGGCGACTCAACCGCCTGCAACTATCCTCATACAGGCGAAAACAACCGCTTTCCGCAGACAGGCTGGGGACAGGTTTTCGGCGAGCTGTTCGACGAAAGAGTTCAGATTGTAAACTGCGCTATAAGCGGCAGAAGCTCGCTGAGTCTCCTGCGCGAAAAGAATTATCAGTATGTATGCGACAATATCTCAAAGGGCGACTATATAATAATCCAGTTTGCGCACAATGACTGCAAGCGTGAGGACTCGTCACGCTACACCTCGCCCGAGGACGGTACATATCAGAAATGCATTATGACCTATGTAAACACCGCGCGAAAGGCGGGAGCAGAGGCAATTTTTGCAACCTCAATAACGAGAAACAATCCGTCAGACCACACGCTTGAGCCATACGGCGAGGCGCTCAAAAAGCTCGGCATAGAAGAAAATATCCCCGTGCTTGACCTGTATAAAATAACTCACGGTCTGCTTGAGCGTGACGGCTCAGAGGTACGCGGCAGAATGCACATGAACATTGATGTTCATGACGCGCGGTTTACCGATAATCCCGAATATCTGCGCTCACAGTATTATGAGGGCAGACAGGACAACACCCACCTCAACATAATCGGCGCAAGAGAGATTGCCCGCTTTGCCGCGGACGAGCTCAGAAGGCTTAATCATCCTCTTGCAAAGTATCTGAGATAGACAACAAAGAACAGTTATGGCAACAAAAAACGGTTATTTTGTACAAAAATTAGTAAAAAATAACTGTTTTTTTATTGTGTTTTTTTCTGAAATAAATTACAATTAAATTAAGTATAATTTGTTCCGAAATAATTTAATTTTACAGAAAAGGAGAAAACCTATGGTACAGAGAAGAATCATCAGCGCAGCGGTTAGCGCGGCAATGCTGGTCTCCGCATTTGCGGGAATACATCTGACATCGGCAGCCGCAGCCGATATTGAGGACTGGACGGCAAATACTATGGGTACACCTCAGTACCACAAGACCCAGCGGCAGATGGAGGAACTCAACCGCGGGCTTATTGCAACCTACAGAACCGTAGATGACAGAAGTGTTCTGACCGACGAGGGAGGCGTCTATTTAAGCTGGCGTCTTTTAGGTGATGAAAGCCTCGAAAACCAGGCTTTTGATATTTACCGCGGCAGTTCAGAGACAGGTACATTTTCAAAAATTGCTACTACCGGTGTGCATGATGCTACAAACTACATTGATACATCGGATACCAAAAGCTATTATTATAAGGTTGTAAAAGCCGGAGCATCCGAGGATGAGGTTGCGGCAGAGCCGGCGGTTAAACCCGGCACAAACTACACTGCCCACGGGATTTCTTTCGACAACGGATACAGTGAAAAAAACTCCTTTACCTATGTTGATATTCTGATAAGCAGACCTGCTCCGGTGTCAAGAATGGGGGACGGCGCAACGTCGTATTACTACACTACCGACAGCTCTCACGAAGGCGGCGCAAATGACGCGTCAGTCGGGGACCTTGATAATGACGGTGATTATGAGATCGTATTGAAGTGGGACCCGACAGATTCAAAGGACAGCGCCGGCGCCGACTTTACAGGCAATGTCTACATAGACGCTTATGAGATTGATCCTGGTAACACAGGCTATAAGTGACGCATAGATCTGGGTCCGAACGTAACAGCCGGTCAGCTCTTCTACGGTGACAGCACAACAACACAGGCGGCAAACGAGATCAAGCTTACACCCGATACATGGGGAACAATTACCGTTACGCTCTCAAAGGTGAACGGCATTGTTACAAGAACAATTTATCTTGACGGCAGCGTGGTTGCAACAGACAACACAGAAGCCTTCCCTGTATTCTGGGGCAACGGAAGCGGAGGCAGCAGCGGTGATACGTCAAAAATATATTTTGACAATCTTCTTGTAACATCGCTTGAAATGATACACGCCACAGTAAACGGCGAAGCGGCCGCCGCAGGTGCGGTAAGCGTACCGGCAGCCGTATACTACGGTGAAAAACTCGTTAACGGAGTATTGACAGAAGATACAACCGACTTTGCGTCACTGGCAAACAGCATCACAATCCCTGCCGGTAATGTTGCGGTAACCGGAATTAAAGCCTACAACGGTGATACTCTTATCGGAACCGGAAGCTTAACAACGACACTTGCTCCGGAAAACTCCATGGTTATTTCGGTTATTCTGAACAATATTTCAACCGAAAGTATCGGCATACAGGTTATTGAATAATCAACGGGAGGTATAAAATAATGAGAAGTTTTCAACTGCCGGAAATTATAATAAATAAATTTAATGATGAGACTGTATCTATGACTGACACTAATCCCTCATTGATTACAGAACAGGTAACCGCACTGCAGAAAGCGCAGAAAGCTGCACAGGCTGCTAATGCGGCTCAGATCTTTGTGTTTAATAAGTAACATCAGACTGATATAAGCTTTTTAACGAAGAGGTATCGCATAAATCATGCGACTAACCTCTTCGTTTTTTACTGTAATCATAGTTTTTCTTATTTTTTGTGAAATATGACTGTTTTTCATATTGAAAAAATCTGTTTTTTGTGGTAAAATATATAATGTATAAATATATGGCAATATGAATTGCCGAAAGGAGAGAGTTTATGAAAAGAAAAATTGTCAGTGCTGCGGTCAGTATTGCAATGCTGTCTTCAACATTTACGTTTACAGCGGCGCCGTTAACCGCAGCTGCAGCGGGCATTGAGGACTGGACTGCAAACACGACCGGCACACCTCAGTACCATACGACTCAGCGGCAGATGGAGGAACTGAACCGCGGTCTTATCGCATCGTACATAGGCACCGCTGACGGTCACGCATGGAGCCAAACGGGCGTATACCTCAGCTGGCGTCTTTTAGGTGACGAAAGCCTTACAAACCAGGCATTTGACATCTACCGCAACGGCACAAAGATCAAGACAACAGGAGCGCATGATGCAACAAACTATTTTGACGCATCCGGAACCGCTTCGAGCAAATATATTGTTGTGAAGGCCGGCGAAAGCATAGCGGATGAAACCGCTGTTACGCCAACGACGAACTACACGGCTAAGGGCAGCGAGGTAACAAACGGAAACAGCGAGGTCAACTCCTTTACTTATGTTGATATTCCGATTGACAGACCTGCTCCGGTAGCAAGAATGGGTGACGGAAAAACCTCATACTACTACACCTATGACAGCTCGCATGAGGGCGGCGCAAACGACGCATCGGTCGGCGACCTTGACGGAGACGGTGATTATGAAATCGTATTGAAATGGGACCCGACAGACTCAAAGGACAGCGCAGGCGCGGACTTCACAGGCAATGTCTATATAGACGCTTATGAGATTGACACAAATAACGGCGGCTATAAGTGGCGCATAGACCTCGGAAAGAATGTAACAGCCGGTCAGCACTATACACAGTATATCGTATATGACTTTGACGGTGACGGACGCGCGGAGGTTGCAATGCAGACCGCGCCAGGCTCAATTGACGGTACGGGCAAGTTTGTATCAGAAGCGGGCGACACCGAGGAAATCAGAAATGTTGACAATACAAAGTCATACATAGGCACAAGCGGCAGCTCAAAGGGCAAGAACCTCGGACCGGAATATTACACAATATTTGACGGTGAAACAGGCGAGGCTATCTGCACAACCGACGCTATTCCTCTTGTATCAAGCGCTAACTGGGGTGACAGCAAGTACAACAGAGCAATGCGTTTTCTTGCGGGAGTAGCTTATCTTGACGGCGTTCACCCGAGTCTTATCGAGTGCCGCGGCTATTATGCAAGAGTCGTGATCCGCGCATACTCCTTTGACGGTGACTCACTTTCAATGGATTGGGAATATAACAGCGGCTCATCGGGGCTTTACGGCGAGGGCTTCCACAACCTCGGCATCGCCGATATTGATAACGACGGCTATGACGAAATAGTATACGGCTCGGCTTGTCTTGACCAGGACGGCAAAACCGTTTTAGGCGATACAAACCTCGGTCACGGCGACGCGCAGCACACATCGGACTTCAACAACGACGGTATTCAGGAAACCTTTAATGTACACGAGGAAAAGGTCGGTTATGCAAACAATGCCGGCAGCTTCAGAGTATCGGCATCATCCACACCGATATGGGGCACAAAGGCAACAGGCGATACCGGACGAGGAGTTATGGATAATATTGATGACGAATATGCAAAAACACATTCGAACGCACTCGCAATGGGCTGGGAGAGCACAAACGCTTACGCGTACGATTTAACCGGCGCGGCAGTCGGTCCCAAGCCTACTCAGAGCTCCAAAACAATGACAAACTTCCTTGTTTACTGGGACGGAGATCTCAGCCGTGAACTCCTTGACGGCAACATCATCGCTAAATATCATGCCGACGGCGACAACAGCTATACAAGACGCTTCTACGGTCCGTCTGACGGCTACAGCTTAGTGGGCGGTGCTTCAAATAACTACACAAAAGCCACTCCGTCACTCTGTGCCGACATCTGGGGTGACTGGCGCGAGGAGGTCATCCTTCCGGTTAACAAGGGTTTGGATACAGCGCAGGCATACCTTAGAATTTACACATCAACAATACCTACCGACTACCGCCTTACAACCCTCATGCACGACGCGCAGTACCGCTGCTCGGTTGCATGGCAGAATGTAGGATATAACCAGCCGACACATCAGAGTTACTACATAGGCTCAGCCGCGCTCGCAAAGGACAGCAGCGGCAACACAATGAACTATCTCGCTCCGGCGACACTGTTTACCAATGTAGGTGACTACAAGATAGGTCAGATTCCTGTTGAAAATATAGCACTGTCAAGCAGCACGCTCTCGGTTGAGAAGTGCAAGACGGGAACTCTTATGACAATAGTAACACCCTCGAATGCTACAAAGAAATCCGTTACATGGACCTCGTCCGATACATCGGTTGCGACGGTTTCGGGCGGCACGGTAAAGGGTATTAATCCCGGTACAGCGGTAATCACCGCCACGTCAAAATATGATCCCGCTCTTACGGCAAGCTGTACGGTGACCGTATGGTCAACTCCCGTTACGGGCATAACCCTCGACGAGCGCATGAGCGTGGGTGTTAACTGCTCGAAGAAGCTCACCGCGCAGGTTCTTCCCTCCGACGCATCGGATCAGAACATAACATGGTCAAGCTCCAACGCGACTGTAGCGGAGGTTGACGAGGAAGGAAACGTCAGCGGAAAAACAGCGGGAGCGGCGCTCATAACGGCGACGACTGACGAGGGAGCTTTTACAGCGTCATGCGTTGTTAACGTTACTCCGCTTATTAGAAATGATTACACGGGTACCGATAAATTTACAGGCAGCACCGACGATGCAAACACGGCATTTTCAAGCATGACCGCCTCGTCAGCAACGATGACGCAGGGAACAACCGTTGACGGCACTCTCACCGCCACATCTACAGCCGGAGGGGAGTACCACAAAACCTTTACAAAGCTCACAGAAAACAAGGGCGCGCTCAGCTTCCGCTTCACAACCGGCGGACAGAAGGATGCTAACGGAGCTTGGGACTGGACGGGACGCGAGCACACACTTAATATCGCGCTGCTCGGCGAGGATGAGCAGAATATCCTAACGCTCTCACAGCCTTACCGCGCCGGAGGCGCAACAGACCTCAACTGCAAGGTCGGTAAAAACGACCCCGCGGCGTTCGCGACAATATGGAATGCGGTTATTGACGGTCTGGGCAATATCCAGGGCAGTACAAAGCGCTGGATAGTAAACGTTGAATTTGACTATGACAACGATTCCGCGACGGCGGAGATCATAGGCACCGACAGCAGTTGGGAAGCCGTTTCTGCGGACTACACAATCTCCTTTGACCTCGGCGGTCTGAGCTTTGAGCAGCTCAAGGTATATACGACCATCGACGAGGAGGGAGCTGTCATAAGCGCTAAACCGCAGCTTTCAAATCTCACCTATTACGAGGAAATCCCCGCCGAAGGCGCAACCGAAACACTGTATGAGAAGAACACAACGTGGTACAATCCGTGGACTGCGGATGATATTTCAGACTGGACGCAGACCGGCGGAAGCGCGCTTGAATATGACAGCGCAAACGGACGTATTTGGTACAATCCGACAAAACCGACCTCCGCTTACAATGCGTCAAAGACGTTTGAGGTTGCAGATAACGCGATTGTAACATATGATGTTGACTGGTACTTCGGCAACGCGACAGGCAGACTTGTAAACAAGGAATACATTCAGTTCGGCAACAAGCTGCGGCTCGGCTGGAGCAACAGCAACGAGGGCGGCTACTGCGTGCTCGCAAGTACGGACGGCGGCGCAAGCTATAACGGTGTATCAACCACTACGGATGATGCGGGTACGGAAACCACTACGGTTGACGAAAGCAAGAAGCTCTTTACCGGCTCTAATACACAGTATACAAAGCATATACAGGTTATATTTGATGCCGCAAATAAGACCATTAAGTCTCTAACCTTTGACGGCAGTACAGTGGCGGCATACACCAACTATCAGCTCCCATCGGATGCTTCTGTAAACAGCATATCCTTCGGTCTTGAGCGCGGCGGCGGCACAAGCGACTGGGAATATCCATGCGGTCTTGACAGCATACTGGTTTCACAGTTTGTTGAGGGCGCAGACCCTGTAGCGCCTACAATGGCTCCGACACCGACACCGTCACCGATACCTTCACCGTCACCGACACCGTCACCGACACCTGTACCGACTGAACCTCCGCTTGTAAGCAACAACTTTGAAGGCGGTCCGGGCAGAATTATTTCTATCGATACAGTAGATCAGGCGCCAAACACCTCGCTCACTGGTATTACACTGTACATAGGTACAAGATCCACCGGCGCGGATGCCACCTCGAACTTCTCAATTGCTGACGGCGGCGTTTCGGGCAGCGCGCTTGTATTGAACTCCGGTAAGTTTGTAAGCGCAAACCGCGGCCCGCGATTTGCTGTTAATACGCCGACACTTGAGGATAACACGATTTACACAGCAACAATTCAGGCAAAGCCTGTTGACGGAACAAGCGGAGCTGCCGAATTATACTACGGAGACAGCACGACAACCCAGGCAACAAACAAGCTAAATCTCACCTCGGAAGCATGGGGAACAATCAAGGTGACGCTTGAAAAAGCAAACGGCACCGTTACAAGGACAATTTATCTTAACGATACAAAGCTTACCTCAGACAGTACAGCGTCCTTCCCGGTATTCTGGGGAACCGCTACCAATGAACTGTACTGCTCGGTATACTTCGATAATCTGACAGTGACCGCGAAGCCATTGGCAGCCGAGGCAACGGCTACACCGACAGTAAAGCCGACAGATACACCATCGCCTTCACCTACTGCAACGGCAACAGCTCAGCCTACAGAAACTGTTCCGCCAGAGGAAACCACAGCTCCGACTGAAACCGTTCCGCCAGAGGAAACCACAGCTCCGACTGAAACTGCTCCGCCGGAGGAAACTGCGGCTCCTACACCGGATGTTAATGCTATTACAGTAAGCGCGCCGGCACTTAACGAGGAAGGCAAGGTTGAAATCATAGTTACCAATAACGGCGATAATGATCAGCCGGTTAAGATGATCGTAGCAAGCTATGATACAGACGGCAGACTTATAGGCGTACACCTTTCAGAAGATATATCAGCCGCGGCTAACGACAGCATAACCATTACCGCAGATGCGCCGAATGCCGATGCGGCAAGCTATAAGATAATGCTATGGGATACAACAGGAGCTATGAATTCACTTATGAACTCATTCGACAACCTGACTGAAGCTATAGCAACAGCAGATGAGGATAATGAGGCAAAGGATAAAGTACCGGAGATTGTGTCCGATAACGCAGATACTGTTACAACAACAGAATAAATAATCTTATAAAGTATAAAAACAGGGTTCATTGTGACCCTGTTTTTATGCTTATTTAGATTGATGTCGGTGTTTCTACTACCGTTTCCGGCGGCTGCGGCGCAGTTGAATCCGCGTTATTTTCCGGCTGCGCAAGCTCTACTATAGCCAATGGTATAATTACCGTTATAAAGGCTGCGGCAAGCATGGAAAGCAGTATTTTCTTTATTTTCTCCATCCCCTTTCATATCGTTATATTAAAATATATGCGCGCAAAAAAATAACAGGCGGGAAATCCGCCTGCAAAATTCTACACTTTATTTATCAAGTATTTCTACCTCTAGCCTGTTATATGCCATCTTGACACCGAATTTTTTATAGCTTGCGTTTACCGCATCCATGAGCACGTAACGCGCCGGAATATAATTTCCGGTGTTGGTCCATACCCTTACATCATACAGGATTGCGCTTTCACCGTAATCGGCGATTCCGATCACAGGCTCAGGCTCCTTGAGCAGCATATCCACACTTTCAACCGCGGCTTTAAGAGCCGCTTTTACAGTCTCCGTGTCATATTCATAGCCCGCGTTGAAGGTCACATCTATCCGGCGCATACCCTCCGCATGATAGTTTGTCAGCTTCTCTCCTATCAGCTTCTCATTTGGAATATATATCCGCTTATTATCAACCGTGGTAATCTCGGTATAAAACAACCCGATATTTTTAACTGTTCCGGCAACATCTGTTTCTATATAATCACCTATATCAAAGGGCTTGAGCATAAGAAGCGATATGCCGCTCATGATATTTCCCAGAAGGTTCTGTATTGAAAGAGAAATTGCAAGACCAAACAGGCTGAACAGCGCAACCAGTGAGGTTACCGGTATGCCGATCGAATCCGCAAAAATCATTATTGAGATAAAATAGCATATAAATCTTACCGCTCTTGCAACAAACTTCTTAAGACCTTCTGTTATACGTGTTTTCTTAATCGCATGGTATACAATACGACCTATGATTTTACTTATGACCAGTAAAAGCATAAGCAGCACAATCGAAACGACTATATTCATCAGCGACAGTGAAGTCAAATCAAAGCCGATCGCATCAGCTATGCTTTGAAATACATTATGTCCGCTTTCCGCAACAGTGTCACTTATGGTTTCTGCTGTAACTCCAAGCCCATCGCCTATTTCATTTACTATCTCATTCTCCATCCGTCTCTCCCTGCAAAGTCATCTTTATACTGACTATCTCGTCACCGCAGACAATAAAATGGTCAACAAGAAATATTCCCACCGCGGACAGCATCTTATCTATCTGCTCAGTCATATATATGTCATCATATGACGGTTCGGTATTGCCGCTCGGATGATTATGTACCAGCACCACAAAATCGGCGCCGACCGCCGTTGCAAGCTTCATTATCCTGTCAGGACGCATTGCAGCATGGGTTTCTCCCGCCGTTTCGGCAACACTCGCTACATATTTTATAACCATTCGTCGGTTAAGACATATAGAGAACAGATCCTCGCTGTCTATAGGAAAGTCTATATATTCAAGCACTTCCTTAAAGTTATTCCTCGTCATCTGTACTGACTTTCCCTTTAACACATTGCTATGGTAATAATCGATGAACGCTTTGAGATGTCTAAGGAAATCCACAGTTCCGGAGCCTATATTGTTTAGCTTGCCAAGCGCGCCGGATTCCGCAAGCTCAAACATTCTCGACATACTGTTGGCGCTGTTGAACATGATTGTGTGCGCAATATGGTTCATATTTACACGCGGACGCGCATGAAACAGCATAAATTCCAACACCTCATGCTCCGACCAGCCGTCAAACCCGGACTCATCGAACCTCTTCCGCATCCGCTCACGATGCCCGGCATGAAGCTTTGACGGATCCATTTCTCTGAGGGTTTCCTCCGCGCCGTCTATTATCTTGTTGGATTTCTTACCTGCCATTATACATTAAATCTGAACAGAACTATATCTCCGTCCTTCATAACATATTCCTTGCCTTCGCTTCTTACAAGACCCTTTTCCTTTGCCGCCGCCATTGTGCCGCATGCCATAAGGTCATCATAATGAACGACCTCAGCGCGTATAAAGCCGCGCTCAAAGTCAGAATGTATTTTACCCGCAGCCTGCGGAGCCTTTGTGCCCTTCTTTATCGTCCATGCGCGCACCTCCGGCTCACCCGCTGTAAGGTAGCTTATAAGTCCGAGGAGTGAATAGCTTGCCTTTATAAGTCTGTCAAGTCCCGATTCGCTCATCCCGAGGTCCTCAAGGAACATTTCTCTTTCATCAGCCTCGAGCTGGGCGATCTCGTCCTCGATCCTTGCCGAAACAGGCATTACCTCCGAGCCCTCGCCCGCCGCGTATTCCTTAACCATGTTCACGAACTTATTGTTCTCAATACCCTTTGAGAAATCATCCTCCGCCACGTTTGCGGCATAGATAACCGGCTTCATTGTTATGAGGAACATATCCTTCATAAGAGCAAGCTCGTCATCGTCATATTCAAGCGACTTTGCAAGCTTACCCTCCTCCATTGCCGCCTTGACTCTCTCGTAAAGCGCAACCTCTGAGGCAAGCGACTTGTCGCCCTTCATCTGCTTCTTTGTTCTGTCTATCTTCCTTTCAAGCATTTCAAGGTCAGACAGAATAAGCTCCAGATTGATTGTTTCAATATCACGCACCGGATCGATCGAACCGTCAACATGAGTTATATTTGTGTCCTCAAAGCAGCGTACAACGTGAACAATAGCGTCACATTCGCGGATCGACGCAAGGAACTGGTTTCCGAGACCCTCGCCCTTCGACGCGCCCTTAACAAGACCGGCAATATCAACAAATTCGATATATGCTCTTGTCACCTTCTTCGGATGATACATCTCGGCAAGCTTATCTATTCTTTCATCAGGCACATCTACAATACCGACATTCGGCTCAATCGTACAGAACGGATAGTTTGCGCTCTCCGCTCCCGCCTGTGTTATCGCGTTAAACAAGGTGGACTTGCCCACATTCGGCAGACCTACTATTCCTAATTTCATTTATCTGTTTCCTTTCAATATTATGAGAAATTATCCGGCTTCTTTTCCGAAAGCTCAAATTCATAAAGCAGTGCTTCGCATATTCTTCTTGAAGCCTCTCCGTCGCCGTACGGATTTGCCGCCTGCGCCATCTTCCTATATGCCTCTTCATCGTCAAGAAGCTCGTTTGCAAGCCCTACAATAACATCCTTATCGACACCGGCGATTTTGACCGTTCCCGCTTCAACCGCCTCAGGACGCTCTGTTTCACGTCTTAGGACAAGCACAGGCTTAGCAAGCGCGGGAGCCTCCTCCTGAATGCCGCCCGAATCGGTCATGACCATAAAGCTTCTTGAGATCGCATTGTGAAGCTCATCCGTATCAAGCGGGTCAATGAGATGTACTCTTTCAACATCGCCAAGCACGCTGTTTACCGTCTCGCGTACCGCCGGATTAAGGTGTACAGGATATACGACCTCAGTATCAGGATGTGACAGTACAACCTCTTTAATCGCGTTACAGATGTTCTCCAGCGGCTTTCCTAAATTCTCGCGGCGATGCGCCGTTACGATTATAACTCTCTTATTCTCATAGTCGAGCTTTTGCAGCGTTTCATCTCTGAAGGTGTAATCCTCGCGCACCGTTGTCTTTAACGCGTCAATTACGGTGTTTCCCGTAATATAAATCGATTCCGAATTTACGTTTTCCTTTATAAGATTATTGTAGTTCCTCTGCGTGGGCGCAAAATTAAGATTTGCAATTCTTCCGGTAAGCTGACGGTTCATTTCCTCCGGGAACGGACTGTAAATATCATACGTTCTCAGTCCCGCCTCAACATGGCCTACCTTGATCTGCTCATAGAATGCCGCAAGCGCCGCGACAAAGCTTGTTGAGGTGTCGCCGTGTACCAGAACAATGTCCGGGCGCTCTTTTTTGAGCACCTCCTCCATGCCTGTGAGAACTCTTGTTGTAATTCCCGCAAGAGTCTGACGTGACTTCATTATGTCAAGATCATAATCTGGCTTTACTCCGAAAATGTCAAGCACCTGATCAAGCATCTGTCTGTGCTGCGCCGTGACGCATACAATAGGGGTTATATTCTCATGTTTTTTAAGCTCCAGAACAAGCGGGCACATTTTGATTGCCTCCGGTCTTGTTCCGAAAACCGTCATTACCTTAATATTTTTCATGTTATTCCCTTTCCTCATTCCGATTTGTCCTCTGTTTCCTCCGGCTCTGCACTCTCCTTATGCTCCGTCTTATGAACAAAGCTGTTCTTTCCCATCATTGTCGCAATAAGAATGAATATCAGTACGCACATCAAGAGAAGCATGGCTCTTAAAAATCGCTGCTCGGCAAGAAGGATTGCCGTAATACCCAGTACGCCGCTTATCGCATAAAGAATAAATACCGTCTGCTTCTGTGAGAAGCCCATATCATACAGTCTATGATGCAGATGTCCACGGTCGGCAACCATAGGACTTTTACCCGAAAGCACACGCCTTATCATCGCAAACAGCGCATCAAACAACGGAAGTCCCAGCATAATGAGCGGTACCGCGAACGAGATTACCGCGTAGGACTTGAACACGCCCTGCACCGACAGCACCGCCAGAATAAATCCAAGGAACGTCGAGCCGGTATCGCCCATAAATATCTTTGCCGGATTGAAGTTAAACGGCAGAAAACCGAAGCATGAGCCCATAAGCGCAAGTCCGAGCAGCGCTATCGTATACTGATGGTAGCTTATTGATATAAATACCAACGACATCGACATGATCGCGGATACTCCCGCCGCCAGTCCGTCAAGACCGTCTATAAAATTTACCGCGTTCGTTATGAACACAATCCATATGACCGTAACTATGACCGAAAGCCACATCGGCAGTATTATATACGGGTTTGTGCTGAACACATTCGGATTTGAGAACACCGATATTCTTATATCGCCGTAGAATACGACCACAAGCGCCGCAACTATCTGAACAACAAATTTCAGCTTAGGCCCCAGCTCCTTACAGTCATCTATAATTCCCAGCACAGCCAGTATCAGCGCGCCTATCAGAATTGAAATTGTGCCCTTTGACCAATCGTCATTAAAGCACAGCACCGCTACCATAAATCCGAATATAATCGCCAGACCGCCGATTCTCGGTGTCGGTCTTTTGTGTACTCTCCTCTTATCCTTAGGTACATCCACAGCGCCTATTTTGTACGCCAGTCTGCGTACTACAGGCGTTGTTGCGAATGTGAATATAAAGGATATTATAAAAGCAAATATCATACTTGCGTAACTCATGCAATCTCCCTTTCCTTTTGTATATTTGGGGTAAAATTATTCAACTACAAAGCCGACCTTCTTGTAAACCTTCTTCAGGGTTCTGTCCGCGATTCTATGCGCCTGCTCCGCGCCGTTTCTGTATATATTCTGTAAATACGCCTTATCCTTAATTATTCTGTCGTACTCCTCGCGGATAGGACGGATGCCCTCAACAACGGCTTCCGCAACCGCGCCCTTGAACGCGCCGTAGCCCTGACCCTCAAAGTCCTTTGCCACCTGCTCCGGCGTGCTATCGGTCATTACCGCCATAATGCTCAGAAGGTTATTTACTCCCGCCTTCGCGTCATCGTCGGGACGGTATTCGATTATTCCCTCGCTGTCGGTAACAGCGCTCTTTATCTTCTTCGCGATTACGTTAAAATCGTCCATCATTGAAATGAAGCCCTTAGGGTTCGGGTCCGACTTTGACATCTTCTTTGTCGGCTCCTGAAGGCTCATTATCTTTGCGCCCGACTTTACAAGCAGTCCCTCAGGAATTGTAAACACGTTTCCGTAAAGCGCGTTAAAGCGGTTTGCAATATCGCGGCAGATTTCGATATGCTGCATCTGGTCCTTGCCGACCGGAACGCAGTCCGCCTGATAAAGCAGGATATCCGCAGCCATAAGCACCGGATATGTGAAAAGTCCGGCATTTATGTTGTCCGCATGACGCGCGCTCTTATCCTTGAACTGCGTCATTCTCTGAAGCTCTCCCATATAGGTGTAACAGTTGAGCACCCACGCAAGCTCAGCATGAGCGCTGTTATGCGACTGAATGAAAAGAATACACTTCTCCGGATCAATTCCGCACGCGATGTAAAGCGCCAGAAGCTCCAGAGTTCTCTTTCTCAGCTCCGCAGGGGTCTGGCGGACAGTGATTGAATGCATATCCATCATTGCAAACGCGCAGTCATACTCATCCTGCAAGCTAACCCAGTTTCTTATCGCGCCGATGTAGTTGCCCAAGGTAATCGTACCCGACGGCTGCACACCGGAAAATATTCTTTTTTTGCGCTCCCGCGCCTGAATCTCTTTGTTTTCAGCTTCCATGATAAAATTTCCTTTATTATAAGATTTCTGTTAGTACCGCGCCGAGACGTCTTACGCCTTCTTCTAGCTTTTCCGGCGATACGGACGAATAATTCAGTCTGAACTGATTTGACGGCAGGCTCTGATCTATCGCGAAGTTTGAGCCCGGAACGATTGCGACCTTCTTTTCAAGGCACGCGTCAACAACCCTTGAAATATCTCCCTCAAGACCCGGGCAGGTACACCAGAGGAATATACCGCCCTCAGGCACCGTCCATTCAACCTTGCCCTTGGGGAAGGTCTCCTCCATAGTGTCAAGCATAACCTTACACTTCTTACCGTAAAGCTGTCTGTTCTTTTCAATATACTTATCTATATTGTACTTCTTCATAAACTCAACGCACATAAGCTGTGTGAGCATCGGGGTATGAACATCATTTACCTGCTTTAGCATTTCAACCTTTTCAAGGAGCTGCGCGGGTCCTATTATGTAGCCCAGTCTCATACCCGGTGAGAGTATCTTTGAGAATGATCCGCAGTATATTACCCTGCCCTCCGTGTCAAGCGACTTGAGTGTCGCCACGTCCTCGCCCGAAAAACGCAAATCACCGTATGGGTTATCCTCAATAATAAGAACATTATACCTTGATGCAAGCTCTAAAAGTCTCTTTCTCTTTTCAAACGGCATTGTTGTGCCTGTCGGGTTCTGGAAGGTCGGGATAGTGTAGAGCAGCTTAGCGTCGGGATTTGCCTCAAGAGCCGCCTCCAGCTTATCCATATTCATTCCGTCATTGTCAACATCAACGCCCACAAGCTGACATTCATATGACCGAAACGCGTTAAGACTTCCGATAAAGCTCGGATTTTCAACAATGATCTTATCGCCCTTGTTTATGATCGCCTTTGCCGTAAGGTCAATGCCCTGATTTGCGCCCGTGGTGATAATAATTTCATCACCCTCGCTGTACGCTCCCGCCTTCAGAGCGCGCGCCTTCGCGCACTCCTTCATTTTGGGATAGCCGTCCGTTGTGCCGTACTGGAGCGCCAGCGTCGGCTGCGTCATGAGAATTTTTCCCGCAATTTTCGAAAGCTCGTCACCCGGAAACAGCTCCGCCGCCGGATTTCCTCCCGCAAGCGAAATAATCTCCGGGTCCGCCATTCTCTTAAACATCTCACGGATAGCGGAGCCCTTCATCGGTATTACTCTGTCAGCAAAAAATTCACTGTAATCTATCATTTTTATAAATCTAACTCCTTTCACCAATGCTGTTTGAGAGAAATGCTCTAAGCAGGTCGCGTTTTTCGGTGGGCGAGGCTATACTTGTGTATGCGAGTCCGACGAAAAGCGCGAGATGCAACGAGCATTTCTTTCAAACTAAATCATCTCCATTAATTTTTTCTATTCAGCTTTGCCCATGAATCCTTCAGTCCCACTGTTCTGTTGAACACAAGCTTCTCCGCTGTCGAATCCCTATCCATGCAGAAGTAGCCCTGACGCATGAACTGGAACTTGTCGCCCGGCTTTGCATCTCTGAGACTGCTTTCAAGCTTTGCATTCGGTTTTATAACCATATTATCGGGATTGAGGTTATCAAGGAAGCTTTCAACGCCCGTTTCGTCCGACGGATTTTCAACGTTGAAAAGTCTGTCGTAAAGTCTGATTTCACCGTCAAGCGCATGAGCGGCGCTTACAAAGTGAATTGTTCCCTTGACCTTGCGCTTATCCGCGGTGTCGCCGCCCCTTGAATCGGGAGCATAGTCACAGTGAATTACCGTGATATTGCCGTTCTCGTCCTTTTCACAGCCTGTCGCAGTTACATAATACGCGCCCTTTAAGCGGATTTCTCTACCCGGCACCATTCTCTTATACTTGTTCGGCGCTTCCTCTCTGAAGTCCTCGCGTTCGATCCACAGATACTTTGAAAACTCAACCTTGCGCGTACCCATTGACGGGTCCTCCGGGTTTACCTCAACATCAAAGGTTTCCACAAGGTCCTCGGGGTAGTTGTCAACAACAAGCTTAACAGGGTCAAGCACAGCCATTGCGCGTGGGGCGCGCTTGTTGAGGTCCTCTCTTATACATGCCTCAAGCATGGCGAAATCTATAACACTGTTTGCCTTTGCAACGCCTATTCTCTCGCAGAAGTCTCTTATCGACTCCGGCGTATAGCCCCTTCTTCTCATGCCGCACAGCGTTGACATTCTCGGGTCATCCCAGCCGGAAACAATTCCGTCCTTAACAAGTCTTAGACTTCTTCTCTTGCTTGTGATTGTATAGTTAAGGTTCATTCTTGCGAACTCGATCTGACGCGAGGGACTTTCAAAGCCTACCTCGCGCAGAACCCAGTCATAAAGCGGGCGGTGATCCTCAAATTCAAGCGAGCAGAGTGAATGGGTAACGCCCTCAACCGTATCAGAAATCGGATGCGCAAAATCGTACATCGGGTATACGCACCACTTGTCGCCCGTTCTGTGATGATGCGCGCGCAGTATTCTGTATATAACCGGGTCTCTCATGTTGAGATTAGGCGATGCCATATCGATTTTTGCGCGGAGAACCTTTGAGCCGTCGGGGAACTCTCCGTTTGTCATACGCGTGAATAAATCCAGATTTTCCTCGATTGAGCGGTTACGGTACGGGCTGTTCTTTCCCGGCTCCGTAAGAGTTCCGCGATACTGGCGTATTTCCTCGGCGCTGAGGTCGCACACAAAAGCCTTGCCCTTTTTAATAAGCGTTATTGCCGCCTCATGGATCGCGTCAAAATAGTCTGACGCGTAAAGCACCTTGTTCCACTTGAAGCCAAGCCACTTTATATCCTCCATAATCGAGTCAACGTAT
>JBJEIV010000115.1:0-3360 GCA_051877395.1 Candidatus Ornithomonoglobus sp. | reverse complement strand
AGATGTAACGCAGGGCGATGCCGTAATTGCAAAGGCGTATGACGCAAGAGGCACACAGACTGCCACAGATGAAATTAAGCGTACATATGATGCGGTAACTCTCAGGCTTACGCCTCATACAGCCGTAAAAGAGGATGCTGATGGCAATACTGTTACGGACTGGCGCGCGGACGGCGCGGATATTGCGTATATAGACGTTGAGGTCATTGACAAAAACGGAAACGTATGCGCGCTCAATTACGACAAGATCAGCTTCACCTATTCGGGCGAGGGCGTGTATTTAGGCGGTTACAACTCGGGCAGCGGCTCGGGCTGCTTCCATAACACAGCGGAATCAGCAGGTCTTTCAAACTACTTCGGCGGTGATAAGACCGGCACAACAACAATCGGCAAGGACTATGTATATGCCGAAAACGGCACAAACAGAATTTTTGTCCGTTCGACAAGAACAGCCGGAGCATTCACGCTGAACGCGTCAATGGACGGTATGCTTCCGGTTTCGGTAACGATCACCTCAGAGCCGGCTGAAACAACAGGCGGACTTACAACAGTGATGCCGTCAATACTCGCTCCGGGCGCGAAAGAGGCTCCCGTAATAACAACCGCTGCCGCTATGAAGCCGCTTATGCTCAATAAGAAGCTGATAGACTGGGCAAACGTTAAGACGGAAACGGAGCAGGATAATACAGTATATTATGATGTATATCTCAACGGTACAAAGCTCGAAACAAGCGCCGAGACTTATGTCGGAACCATGGACACCCTGTTCGGACCTATCTATGAGATACTCACGGCGGCTCAGCAGGCGGGCGCGGCAGGCTTTACAATGGTATATGATGACAGTAAGACTCCGGCAACGCTTGAGGTAACGCGTGACGGGCATACATATCAATATCAGGAAAACCGCAATCAGATTCTTATAGACAATACCGAATACAATGAGTGTGTCGATATGCCTGTTATGAAAAACGGCACAATGGTCGCAAATCTTCCGCTCATGCTCGGCTATGCGGGAGTGAATTATTCATATGATAACGAGAACCGCATTCTCAACATAACAGTACAGTGACAGGAGGTAAGGCAAAATGAAAAAAATAATATCATCAATTCTTTCAATATCAATACTTGCAGCCTCCTCGGCTGTGCCGGTTTTCGCGAACTACACGTCACCGGAGGTGTCGTATGATATTGAGCAGATAAATCTCACCTTTGATGACGGTACGGCAACAAACGATATTGACGGCAGCAATGCTCTGGTTATCGGCGAAACGATGACAAAGGTGTTCGATACAAGCATTGACAGCACAAAGGAATTCTATCTCGGCTTTGATTTCAGATTTGACACGGAAAGCGGAGATATTGAAATTCCAAAGTTCAAGAGCAACGGCACGGATGTTGATAAGGTCGGACCAATATTTAGCTTCGACGGAACCAATCTCAGAACGCAGACAGGCTCAAGCAGCCATCAGAATCTCGGAGAAATATCAACGGGTGTGTGGTATTCAGGTGAAATAGAGGGAAGAACCGGCTTGGGCGCGCAGTACACAACCTTCCGTCTTTACAGCTATGACGGCGGAGAAAAGACGCTTGTTCAGGAAACCGCAAATTTCAATATGAGAAACCTCAGCTCCGAAAACAGAAGCTTCAACGGTATGCAGGCTATGAATGTAAGTCTTGACAATGTCGTGCTTATAGAGGAAAAGCCCGATACTATTACCGTTTCATCGGATGCGGACGAAATGAATGCCGGCACGGATATTGCGCTTGATTATGTAATGACAAGACTTGACAAGGAATTTAACAAGTATTCCGTTACATGGTCGGTGTATGACGCGGATGACGCGCAGCCGCTGGAGGACGAGAACATAACAATAACATCGTCCGGCATACTTGCGGCCGGAATAAAGTCAGAGACTCAGACCGTTACGGTAAGGGCGTCGGCAAGCTTCGGCGATAAGGAGCTTTACGGCTCAAAGCAGATTGCGATAAACGCGGTTGATACGGGCAGTGAGAAGTTTGACACAATAGAGGTTGAGGGACCGGCTGAGGTCAAAGCGGGCACATCGGCGGAATACAGCTTTAAGGCTTACAAGGACGGCGTTGAGGTCACGGATATTTCCGGTGATGATGTCGTATGGGGAATCTATGACGCTGTCGGCATAACAAAGAACAACAACATCAACATGAGCGTTGAGGACGGTGTTCTCACACTTGACGATTCAATCATTCCGCAGACAATAACGGTAAAGGCGCTGTCGGCAAGCGGCGCGGTAATGGGCGGAGCGCAGGTTGTTACAACTTGGTCGGACGCTCAGAAGGAGCAGGTTCTTTCGTACAGCGCGTGCGAAACAGAGCTTACGAACACAACTCTTGTTGACTCATGGGACGGCTCAAGGGCATATGCGACAAGCGATAATATAACCTTTAGCTTCGGCGACCAGAGCGCTTATGCCGTAACGGATGTTGACATTAAGTTTGATACAACAGACGGTCACGGACTTACGCTGTTCAACAACAACGGCTCGGAAAACTCCAACATCCGCGTTCATAGCGGCGCTCTTGCGCAGCAGACCTCAAGCAGTAGCTGGACAACAATTCTTACAGCTGAGGAATTTGACACAGACGCATGGTATCACATAGAATTTCTGTATCTTAACGGTATGGAATCGGGCTACAATATATACAAGTATGACGATACCGACGCAAAAACGCTTGTAAAGTCAATGCCGAACTGCAACAGAAGAAACGATAAGCCTTACGGCAAAATCACATTCACAACAGGTCTTGTGATTGATAACTTCAAGACAGCGCTTGCGGCCCCCAACGAGGTATCGGTCACAGCGCCGGGACAGTATATGTTTGCCGGCGATACCGCGCAGTTTACAGCTGTTTCAAAGCGAAACGGTCATAATATGGTTGGTCCGGCTCTTACGTGGAGCGTGCTTGACGGTGAAGGGCTCCCGATTATCGACGGAAGCGTAACGGTCAGCGAGAACGGTCTTGTAACAGCAGACTCACAGGCTGCGGCCGGGACGATAACAGTAAGAGCGGTGAGCGCGGCGGGCTATAGCGGCGCGGCTGAAATTACCATTCAGATATCGGAGATATTCACCGTTACGAACCTTGGCGTAAACGAGGCGGGAACAGCGGTTACAAAGATGTATGTGGATAAGAATTTCTACTATAACGATGATGTTGTATTTATAATCACCGTCAAGGGAAATGACGGTGCGCTGAAGGCGGTTAAGCTAATAAGCACCTTTGGTGACCGTCTGAATATAGGCTCAAACGAGCTTGCGACAGATATGACCTTACCGACAGATTTCGATCCCGAAACAGACAGGGTAGAGGCTATGGTAT
>JBJEIV010000114.1:0-3386 GCA_051877395.1 Candidatus Ornithomonoglobus sp. | reverse complement strand
ATGAGCTGATAAGCCTTATTGAGAATGCCGGGCTTATGGGAATACCCATACCGGAAACCATAAAAGAGGCGATTGAGATATTGAAGGGAGATGATGAAACATGACAGCAGCGGAAGCGATCGAGAAGGTAACAGCCATAGCAAGGGCGGAGGTGGGATATCTTGAAAAGGCGAGCGACAGTGATCTGTATGACAAGACCGCCAACGCCGGAAGCGGCAACTATACAAAATATTGGGCGGAGATAAAGCCGTCATTTCAGGCGCTGCCGTGGTGCGCGTGCTTTGTCACATGGTGCTTTGTTCAGGCGTTCGGAAGGGATTATGCGGAGCTGCTTCTGCGGCATTATCCGTATGTTTACTGCCCTCAGATGCAGAGCCTGTTTACCCTTAACGCAAATCCGAAGAAGGGCGATATAGTTATATTTAAAAATAACGGCACCTTCACCCATACCGGACTTGTGACCTCGGTAAACGGCGATTACTTTACCACCGTTGAGGGCAACACCTCAGGCGCGAGCGGCATTATAGCCAACGGCGGGGGAGTATGCGCGAAGGGCTATTACAACAGTAACCTGCCGGGAACGAAGTTTTGCAGCCCGGACTACAGTATTTTAGAAGATGAGGAGGAATTAACAGTGACACAGTATGAGGAATTAAAGAATACGATCGCGGCGCAGGCGGCGGAAATTGCAGACCTTAAAGCAAAGGTTGCCCAGAGGACCGGCTACTACAATTATATTGACGAGAATATGCCCCAAAGCTACAAGCCGACAATAGAGAAGCTTGTAAACGGCGGTATACTCCAAGGCGATGAAAACGGCAATCTGATGCTTACGATCGATATGATGAGAATTTTAACCGTGCTAGACAGAACAGGCGCGCTGGGATAATACGCCCGGGGCAATATCATAAGCTTAATACGCTCCGCCGTATTAGCCCATAAAGAATATCCCGCGGAATCATAAGGCCGCGGGATTTTCTTTACCTCTGTATATTGCAGAAAGCAGTCTGATTTTCGAATTGTTTTTTCTGAATACCTGTGATATAATTATAAAATAAGTTATACATATGGCATATACAAATAAGGAGAGAAACACATGAAGGATATTAATATGAAGTGGCTTGATACCCGTCTTAAGGGCGGCTATGTGACCTTCGGCGTGCCGCATAAGCGCGGTGAGGTTACAGACGGGGACAGCCTTGACATTGTACAGGACGGGCAGGCTGTGGTTGCGGAAACACATCCCATAGCGTACTGGAATGACGGGAGCGTCAAGTGGACATCCGTTACCGCAGAGCTTTCGGATGCGCCGGTGACCGTTAAAAAAGGCGCAGCAAAAACAGCGCCCGCTATGCCGGTGGAGGAAACAGAGGACACAATTATTGTTGATAACGGAAGCTTTAAGTCGGTATTTTATAAGAGCGGAAAAACAATGCTTGAAGCGGACGGGATCTCTGTAGGCATAAGAGCGATAAAGGCTGTTATAACCGAGGAGGACGATGTGACCGTTAAGAAGAATATCCCGTATTACGGCGAGATATCAGAATGTACGGTTGAATATTCGAGCGCGATCAAGACGGTTATCAGAATAAAGGGAACGCATAAGGCAAAGGACGGCGGCAGCTTTCTGCAGTTTACGGTACGTTTTATCGTATACAAGACCTCGGGCAGAATTGACATCAAGCACACCTTTATATATGACGGTGATCCCGCAGCGGACTTGATCGGAGGTGTAGCTGTTGACGTAAAGCGTAAGATGAACGGCGTATGCTTCAACCGCCGCATAAAGCTTGCGGGCGACTGCGGCGTATTCCATGAGCCGCTTCAGATCCTTAACCTGTGGAGACCGAAAATCGGTACTGAGATGTATAAGGCGCAGATGTGCTGCGAGCCGGTTGACGTAAGCGCGGCGATAGATTCAAGAAACGGACAGCCCTGCGCGGATCAGCTTGAAAATGTGACAGTATGGGACAGCTTCAAATGTACTCAGATAACGCCGGACAGCTTTACGGTAAGAAAGAAAACGGCGCCTCGGAAGGTCGCGTATATAGACGCAAGCTTCGGCAAGCGCGCAAAGGGCTTTATGTTCGCGGGTGACGAAAAGGGCGGCTTCGGTGTCGGTCTGCGTCACTTCTATGAAAAGGCGCCTTCGGCGGTAAATGCCAAGGGACTTTCAACGGACGAGGGAACAATAACGGCATGGATCCATCCGGTGGATGCCGAGCCGCTCGATATGAGACATTACGATACGGTATCACATGACCAGACCTTCTATGAGGGCTATCCGTTCCTAAGGAGCGACCCTGTGGGAGTCGCGGCAACGAACGAGCTTTCGGTATTCATATATGATGATATTCCGTCGGATGAGAGGATAATGGCTGACGCGGACTGCGTATCGCGCCCTGCGGTGCTTATATGCGAGCCGGAATACTATAAGGAAACCTATGTAATGGGAACGTTCTCGCTTCCCGACCGCTCAACGCCTTTAAAGAACTGGCTTGAGGACGAGCTTGACAAGATCGTTGATTTCTACATGAGAGAGGTCGAGCAGCGTCATTGGTACGGTCTGTATAACTACGGCGATGTAATGCATACATATGACTCCGGCAGACACTGCTGGCGCTACGATATGGGCGGCTACGCATGGCAGAATACGGAGCTGCTTCCGACACTGTGGCTGTGGTATGCGTTCCTGCGCTCAGGCAGAGGCGACATATTCGATTTTGCGGAGGCGATGAGCCGTCATACCGCGGATGTTGACACATACCATATCGGCGATAAAAAGGGTCTTGGCAGCCGTCACAATGTTATCCACTGGGGCGATTCCTGTAATGAGCCGCGTGTGGGCATGGCGGGGCATCACAGAGCGCTTTACTATCTCATGGGCGGTGACGCGAGAATAGGCGATGTGTTTGACGATGTGCGCGACGCGGATTTCTCAACGATCGGCGAATACGACCCCCTCGGCTTCTTCTATAAGAAGGAGGAAATGAAGCTGCCCACTCACGCCAGAACCGGCCCTGACTGGTCAACCTACTGCTCAAACTGGTATACGGAGTGGGAGAGAAAAGGAAACACAAAGTACCGCGACAAGATCAGGACAGGCATTGACGATCTCAAGAAATCGCCTTTGCGGATGATTTCCGGCTCTAACTATGAATATGATCCCGAAACGGGTCACCTTGGATATATCGGTGAATCCGCGTCGGGCGGCTCGCATCTTGCGATATGTATGGGAGGACCTCAGACATGGATCGAGCTTGCCAATCTGCTGGACGATGATGTATTCCGCGAAATGCTTGTCGAATACGGCGGGTTCTATTATCTGCCTAAGGAGGAAAAGTCGAGACGCTCAAACGGTCTTGCGGACGGCAAGGGCTTTGAAT
>JBJEIV010000113.1:0-17439 GCA_051877395.1 Candidatus Ornithomonoglobus sp. | reverse complement strand
CTGTGACCCTCTGCTTGTAAGGCAGATGCTCTCCCAGCTGAGCTAAACTCCCATACATAACTGAATTCGTTGGTCGGGATGACAGGATTCGAACCTGCGGCCCTCTGGTCCCAAACCAGATGCGCTACCAAACTGCGCTACATCCCGTTGGTTCTTAACTTTTGTTTGCCCTGTCTCTCAACGACCTGAATATAATATCATAAAGCTGTTAAATATGCAAATCTATAATTGCTTAAAAATACAATAAAATCAATAAAAATCTTTTGAAATCTAAATAATACTTTACAAATCAAACAATATCTTATTTTTTATTTTTAGCTTTAAGGCAAAGAAATATAACAAAAATAACTGCCGCAAAGCCTGTTATACCGCATATTCTATAGGCCGTATCCACAAGTCTGCTGAAGCCAAAGCCGGAAACGGCATATGAGATGACCGATAAAAGCATAATAAATATACCTTTTTTTAACGAAAGAACTTCGACCATACTTCCTCCCGATGATAGCAGCGTTGTCACTATTGCGCCGGTAAGCATAATACCGTAGAATATGCCGAAAATGTGGTTCTGTCTGAAAGCGAGAGTAAGCATTGGAAACTCTCCGAGACTTATTCTGTTTGCGTATATTGACAGGATGCCAAAGATAAGCGCCATAAGAAAGAAGAGAACACCGCCGGAAATTACAGATACGGCTGCGGCTTCGGAGGATGAGTTAATGGACTTGCTCATTACAATAAGAAGCGGCGCTGCCGATAAAAGGTTATATCCTGAATAGATACAGGCGCTGCCGATTACATCTATATTTTCCGAAAAAACATGGAATTCCCTGTATTGCAGTATATAAATACAGCATATTGCAATTCCGACAACAAGAATAATACCTATAATTCCGTTAAGCCGGAATACGGATGTTACACCACGGGCAAAAAGAAGCGCGCAGATAACAGCAGCCAAAAGAGCGCCGAATCTTTGTGGTATGCCGAAAAGAATATTCAGTATTTCACCTATAGCGGCAAGCATAACGGTGTATGCCGCAAACGCAAAAATGCCGGTAAGCAGCTTTAAAAGCTTTGCAATAAAGCCGCCGGGAAGGCTGCTTAAAAATTCGTCAAAACCGGAGGCTTTTGTAAGCACAGCCATTCTGAGAACCGAATAGGCAAAAAGAGCAAATATTACCGCGGCAATAATAACACCGTAAAACCCTTTTCTGCCGAAAACGGTAAAGTAACAGAGAATTTCCTGACCGGACGCGAAGCCTGCTCCGATCAGCGCGGCTATATATGCGTATGAAATCATAAGAATATTTTTCAATGTAATCACCCCTGTTATTAACCGTATGATAAAAGCAATAAAAAAAGACCGTGGAAATTCCACGGTCACGGCTGCATTTACTGCGCGTTTTCAATATTGAGAATTGTGAACTGAACCATACCTGCCGGTGTTTCAGCCTCAACCTCTTCTCCGACAGATCTGTTAACGCATGCTGCGCCTATCGGTGATTCATATGAAAGCTTGTTCTCATTAGGATCGGCTTCTGTTGAACCAACAATTGTATATGTCTGCTCTCCTGCCATGTCCATAAGGTCAGCAAGCTCCCCGTGGAAGTTAAGCGTTACCTTTTTGCCAACGGTTACAATATCGTTTGACTCGACCTCAACGACCTTTGCATATTTAAGCATATGCTCGATCTGCTGAATCCTTGCTTCAACCTCTGCCTGTTCATCCTTTGCGGCATCGTACTCGGCATTCTCTGAGAGGTCACCGAAGGAACGCGCTTCCTTTATCTTCTCGGAAACCTGCTTACGTGTAACTGTAACGAGCTGTGTAAGCTCAGCTTCAAGCTTCGCTTTGCCTTCGACAGTTAAAATATATTCTTTATTTTCTGCCATTTTATCAGAACCTTTCAAATTTATTTGACGGGTATAATTATACAGTCTTTTTTCGGAATTGTCAACTGTTTTATTGGTTAAACTTATATTAAAAATAATATATTTATAAAAGTTGTAACTGCATCTATGGAGGGTTTTTCTATGTATACAGAAAAGTCTGTTGAGCTTAAATCGGATTTTTATACGCGCTTCGGGGAAACGACGGGAGAGCTTTGCTTTGAGCGCGTAGGGATACCGTGCGTTATTATGGACAGCGGAAGTCACGCGCTTGCATTTGCCTTGGGCTGTGGTGTCAGGGCATATGGCAGAAGGTATGGGGATGTTCTCAGAATACTTAACGATAGGTCAAATGTGTGTGATGTGCATTTTATGAAAAGCGGTAAGGGAGCGCAGATACTCTACAGCGCAGATGTTCCGGGACTGCCCGGAATGAAGGATACAACCGCTTTTGCGATAGAAAAGCTCCTCTGCCGTATGGGAATAGCCCAAAGACGGAGTATGGCCGGCAGCGCCGCGGCGATATGCGACCGTTACGGCAGCGGCGGATGGTGCGCGTATGCGTCATATGATGAAATAAAGGAAATACCTCTGCCGCTTACGGGATATAATGTGCTGCTGATAAGAACCAGAAGGACAAAGAATAAAAAAATCCCTCAGGATATGATTGAGCAATATTGTACAGAGGAGAGAGAAAGAATTATTGCCGCGGCAGAGGGACTTAAAAGATGCAGGATAAGCGTATTGTTTGATATGGTAAATGAATCCGAAAAGGCATGCGAATATCTTATGGAGCCGCCTGAACCGGCAGTTGCTGCCGTAAAAATTGCCATGTCCGTTGATGGGGTTAAAGCGGCAAAAATATGTGATAACGGTGTTATATGCTTTACGGAAAAAGCTAAAACAGACAGTGTAATACACGCTGTTTCGGGAGAATATGAAAAAAAAACCGGATTTTCTGCCGGAGTGCTGGTAGTAAAATAAGCTGTATACCCCTAAAAACATGTGAAAAAGTATGGACTTATTAAAAATTATCTGGTATAATATAGGTATTGTGAGTGATTACACGCTTCGGAGGGGTATATTAATATGCTTGATAATTTTAAGGATAATATGCGTGGCAGCCTGAATACTGCGAGAAGAAGCTTTATACGCAGACAGGGCAGGAGAATGCCGAGGCTGACGCTGTTAATTAAAATGGTGAAAGAATTTTTTGCGGATATGACTGATGACAATGTCGGCTTATACGCCGCGCAGTCGGCTCTTTTTACCATGATATCCGCCGTGCCGTTTCTGATGCTTGTAATACTTTGCCTTAAATATTTTATAAATGTTGACGCGAACGCGATGGCTGAGGCTATCAGAAGAGCGTTCCCGCAGCCTGTTTCAACCTATGTATGCGGCATAGTATCGGAAATTTTTATGCGCAGTGAAACAATCGCGCTGCTTTCTGCTACGCTTGCTACCGCTCTCTGGACGTCCTCACGCGGAATAATGGCCATTTATATGGGGATCAACAATATTTACGGTTATACAAGAACCACGCACTGGCTTGCGGCGCGAATTACCGCCCTGTTCTATGATATTTTGTTTATAGCGGTTATTGTCGCGTCAATTATATGCCTTGTGTTCGGAAATACTCTGCTTCAGCTGTTCCGAGATCATTTCAATAACTATTTTGTTGCGCACTATGCACTTGAGACGGTATTCAGAATGAAATATCTTATATTTTTTGTTTTGTTTGTGTTCGCTTTTGCCGGACTGTACAGCTTTCTGCCGCAGAAGAAGATGCGGTTCCGCTCTCAGCTGCCCGGAGCGGCGGCTACGGCAGTGGGGTGGATAGGCTTTTCGTTCGGCTTTTCGGTGTATATAACATATTTTTCAAAGTATTCGTTGCTTTACGGAAGTCTTACCGCGATTATATTCATGATGCTGTGGATTTTCTTCTGTATATATATGCTGCTCATCGGCGCAGAGATAAATAAACACATAAAGAATGGTTATTTCAGGAAGATGAGATGCGTTCTGACGGGCAAGCAGTATAAAAATTTAAAAAAACGGCGAAAAAACCCTTGATTTTTATAGATATATGCTGTATAATTAAAGCTAAACACTATCGACCAACGCATTGTGCGCGCTTTGACGTGTTTTCCGAAGCATAACAGCGGACAATGCCGTAGCTTTAAGGAGGAGCAGCTTTTTTATATGGACAGTGACAGTATGTCGCAGATTTTACCCAAGGTCATAATACTTGCGGTTTTAATACTGCTGTCGGGATTTTTCTCGGCATCGGAAACCGCATATTTTTCGATGAACAAAATACGCATTAAATCTCTCGCCAATGACGGCAACAGGAAGGCAAAGAAGGCGATGAAGCTTTCTGAAAACATGGATGAGCTGTTATCAACCATACTTATCGGAAACAATCTTGTAAACATAGCAACAACCGCTATCGCTACAGTTCTTTTCACAAACCTTATAGGCGTGGAGCTGGGCGCGACGGTCGCGACTATCGTGATTACGGTAGTAGTACTTATGTTCGGTGAAATTACGCCTAAAAGCATGGCAAAAAATTCACCGGAAAAGATGGCGATGCTTTTTGCACCGTATTTGCAGGTATTGATGGTTCTGTTCAGGGTATTCAGCTGGCTTGTGGCAATGTGGCAGAAGCTTGTATATAAGCTTATAAAGGCCGAGGATGATCATGGTGTAACTGAGGAGGAGCTTATCACAATGGTCGAGGAGGCTCACAATGACGGCGAGATCGATCAGAATGAAAGCGAGCTTATCAGAAACGCGATCGAGTTTGACGATATTGAGGTTGCGGATATTTACACAAGCCGTGTGGATGTGGTAGGCGTAGAAATAAACGATACAATAGAGGAAATATCCGAGCAGTTTGAAAGCGGATTTTCAAGACTGCCGGTCTATGTGGAAACAGTTGATAACATCATAGGCGTTCTTAATCAGAAGGATTTTGCCACTATGAAAAAGACCGGGCAGAAGCTGAAGGACGTTATGAACGAGCCTATTTTTGTCGTTCCGACAATGAAGATCTCCGAGCTGCTGAGGACCTTGCAGCAGAAGAAATCACATATGGCGATAATTCTTGACGAATTCGGCGGTACTGTGGGAATAGTGACTCTTGAGGACATTCTTGAGGAGCTTGTCGGAGAGATATGGGACGAGCATGACACTGTGGAAGAACCGTTTGTAAAAATCAAGGAAGATAAATACAAGGTACGAGCAAAGGCTGATCTTGATGATATGTTTGATTTGTTCGGAATGGACGGCGAGGCTGAGGAGATCGACCATTCAACCGTCGGCGGCTGGGTTATGGAGGAATTCGGAAGAATACCGCATGTCGGTGACGAATTTGACTATGGTCCGCTTAACGTTTATGTTTCAAAGCGTGATCCGCGGCGTGTGAACGAGGTTATAATTACAAAGATGTTTGAGTCCGATGATGAAGACGAGGACGAGGATTAATATATTTAGGGAATGCCCGCAGAAATGCGGGCATTCATCTTAAACGATAATGATGGAAAAAATAAATTTATTTTTGTAAAAAAGCCTTGTTTTATGTAAAAATCAAGGTTTTTATATTATGCTTCTGTCTAAAAATTCCGGTGTTGACTTGTAAAGATGATATTATGGTGTTAACTTCTAAAGACGGGAATAATTCCCCTCTGATTTTTTTTTATTTTTACGGAAATTCGGTATTGATTTTTTGTGACGGATATGATAAAATATTTTATTTGACTTTTTGGGAAAAATGTGCTATAATATTAATATGGAAGTTAAATGATATATTGGGGATTTGTTCAAGGGAGAGCACGGTCCCGGTAAAGGAGCGGTAAAAGCATGTATTGTGTCGGAGATAAGGTTGTGCATCCCATGCACGGTGCCGGAGTTATCAAGGATATGAAAAAGATTTCGCTTGCGGGAGTTGAAAGGGATTATTATGTGGTCTGCTTTGCAGTCGGCAGTATGATTTCTGATATTCCCGTTGAAGGCTGCGATAAGATCGGAATCAGAGGTGTTATTTCAAAGGACGAAGCTAAAAAGGTTCTTGAATTCTTCCATGACCTTAAAATCGGGAATGACATCAACTGGAACAAGCGTCAGAGAGAAAACATGGCTAAGCTCAAATCCGGTGATATATACCAGGTTGCGGGCGTTCTTAAGGAGCTTATGTGCCGCGAAAAGCGCAAGGGACTCTCGACAAGCGAGCGAAAAACGCTTTGTTCGGCAAAGCAGATCGTACTCAGCGAGCTTATTCTTTCCGGAGTTGCGGAGGAAAGCGACATCCAGATGATTCTCGATGATACGGTTGCACAAGCTGTCGGGTAAATATCACTGATAAATTTAAAATTTTCGGGCAAAACGGACATTTCGGTTTTGCCCGTTATCATATACGGAGGAAAGTATGAAAGCAACAGCAATAATAGTAGCCGGTGGACGCGGAAAGCGCATGGGGGCGGCTGTCAACAAGGTTTTTCTGCCGTTATGCGGCAGGGAGATTTTATCTCATACAATGGCGGCATTTGAAGGCTGCAATATGGTGGATGAAATAATCGTTGTTACGGGAGCTGACGATATTGCGCTTGTCCGTAAGATCGCGGAGCGTGACGGTATATCAAAGCTTAAAGCAGTGACCGAAGGCGGCGCGGAACGCCAGAACTCAGTCTATAACGGACTGTGCGCAGCATCGGGCGACATCGCGGTGATACATGACGGAGCGCGCTGCCTTATCACACCTAAGGAAATAGAAGCCGTTATTTCAGATGCTGTAAAATACGGAGCAGCCGCCATAGGCGTCACGGTAAAGGACACATTAAAGTCAATAGATGAAAACGGAACAATAACGGGCACAATAGACCGTGAGCACACCGTTCAGATACAGACGCCGCAGGTATTTAAACTTAATGAGATAAAGGCGCTGCACGAACGCGCGGCTGCGGACAAAATCGCCGTAACCGATGACTGCTCAGTATTTGAGCAGTACGGCAGGGATATTCACGTTACAATCGGCACCTATGAAAACGTAAAGCTCACAACACCGGGAGATATTGCAATCGGTGAGGAAATATTAAGAAGGAGGAATGCGCAATGAGAGTCGGATTCGGATATGATGTACACAAATTGGTTGAGGGAAGAAAATGTATTATATGCGGTGTTGATATTCCGCATGACAAGGGTCTTTTAGGACATTCGGACGCGGATGTCGCAATTCACGCGCTCTGTGACGCGCTTTTAGGCGCGGCGGCTCTTGGAGATATCGGCAGACTTTTCCCGGACACCTCCGCGGAATTTAAGGATATAGACAGCCGTATACTGCTCCGCAGGGTAGTTGAAAGAATAAAGGAGGAGGGCTACACAGTCGGCAACGCTGATATTACAATTGCCGCGCAGAAGCCGAAGCTTCTCCCGCACATTGAAAAAATGCGCGAAAATATGGCGGCAGATTTGACAATTGACCGCGGATGTGTTAATATAAAAGGCACAACAACGGAGCGTCTCGGCTTTGAGGGACGCGAGGAGGGCATAAGCGCCTATGCCGTTGTGCTGATCAATTAACAGGAAAGGGACGTCATACATTGAATATCTATGATTTTGACAAAACCATATATGACGGTGATTCCACCGTTGACTTTATAAAATACTGCGCCAAGCGATATAAAAAAGCTTATATTACGGTAATACCCACGCTGTGGGCATTTCTGCTCTACATATTAGGTATTTACACCAAAACACAGTTTAAGGAGCGTATGTACCGTTTTCTGCGCTATATTGATAACATTGACGAGGCTCTGGAGGATTTCTGGAACGGGCATGAAAAGAACATTCTTGACTACTATAAAAGACAGCAGCGAGAGGACGATATTGTTATCTCCGCCTCGCCGGAATTTCTTTTAAGACCGATCTGTGACAGGCTTGGCATAGAAAGACTTCTCGCGTCACGGGTAGATAAGCATACAGGAAAATATGACGGCGAAAACTGCTGGGGAGCGGAAAAGGTTGACCGTCTTGAAAAAGCTTACGGTATAACTCATTGTGACGGTTTCTATTCGGACAGCTACAGCGACACCCCGCTTGCCGAAATTTCGGATAAGGCATACATAGTCCGCCGCAACACTCTTACTCCGTGGAACGAGTACGAGGAAAGCAAGGGCGAGAAATTAAAGCATATGTTTATAAACCCTGAATTTTTCATGTTCCTTGTTGTGGGTGTTATAAACACGCTGAGCAACGTTATCTTTTCCACGATTTATTCGCTGTTTATCCCGAGCACTACAATCGCGTTCCTGCCGGGCTATGTTACATCAAATGTTGTGGCATATCTTCTTAACAGCAAGCTGACGTTTAAGGAAAGTCTGGGCTTTGTGAAGTTTATAAAATTCTTCATATCATATATCCCGAATTTCATTATTCAGACTGTTATTGTGTGGCTGTTTGACACCTTCATTCACGGTCCGAGCGTTATCGCTTACGCTCTCGCGGCTGTAATCGGTGTTCCGGTGACCTTTGTGCTTATGAAGCTATTCGCGTTCAGAAAGGGAAAAGAATAATGAAATCCATATATTTTACAAGACACGGTCAGACCGTATGGAATGTTGAAAATAAGATCTGCGGCGCAACGGATATTGAGCTTACGGAATACGGACATGAGCAGGCAACAGAATGCGGTCGTATAATAAAAGACAGCGGACTGCATATAGATGAAATCCTTTATTCGCCGCTTGTACGCGCCGCCGAAACCGCGCGGCATATTTCGGAAATGACAGGAATCCCGATGCGTGAGGAACCGCGCCTTAAGGAGCAGAATTTCGGACGCTATGAATCAACTCCGCGCGATGGCAAAGAGTTCGCCAATGTGAAAACACATTTTATAGACAGCTATAGCGGCGGTGAAACAATGCTGCATCTTGCGCAACGTATATATAATCTGTTGGATGAGCTTGCGGAGGATAATAAAATTTATCTGCTTGTAGCGCATAATGGGATCTCAAGAGTTATTAACTCCTATTTTTTCGATATGTCAAATGAAGAGTATGCAAGGTTCGGCATTAAAAACTGTGAGATAAAAGAATATATATATAAATAGAACATAAGAGGCTATATCAAAACTGATATAAGCCCCTTATGTTTTTCATTCTTATTTATTCGCCTTTACAAATTCAACAACCCTTGAAACCGCCTCGTCAAGACTGATTTCAACCGCCTTTTCCATCGTTCTTTCCTTATATTCAACGATGCTCTCGCCGACCTTCTTGCCGACTACAACTCTTACCGGAATACCGATAAGGTCAGCGTCCTTGAACTTAACTCCGGCGCGCTCCTTACGGTCATCTATTATCGCTTCGATGCCCGCCGCATTAAGAGCCTCATAAAGCTTTTCAGCCTCCGCCACCTGCTCATCGTTCTTATAGTTTGCGGGAACTACGATCGCCTCATACGGCGCGATCGATACCGGCCAGATTATGCCGTTATCGTCATGCAGCTGCTCAACCGCCGCCGCGATACAGCGCGTAACGCCGATACCGTAGCAGCCCATGATTACAGTGTTCTGCTTTCCGCTCTCGTCAAGATATTTAAGTCCAAGAGCGTCGGAATACTTTGTGCCGAGCTTGAAGATATGTCCTACCTCAATACCCTGCTCTGATTTGATTTTTCCTCCGCACTTCGGACACTGGTCGCCGGTTGTTACAACTCTTATATCCGCCACAACATCCGGCTCAAAATCTCTGCCGATATTTACATTCTTATAGTGCATATCGCTTTCGTTCGCGCCTACAACGAAGTTCTGCATCATTGCAACCTCCTTGTCTGCGTATACCGGAATACCGAGGTTTACAGGACCCGCAAAGCCCACCTTTGCATGGGTGATCTCCGTTACCATATGCGGCTCCGCAAGCTCAAGATCGTCCTGACAGCCGATGAGGTTCTTGAGCTTAACCTCGTTGACATCGCGGTCGCCGCGTACCATAGCCGCGATATACTTATCATCAGCCTTATATATAATGGTCTTTGCAAAGTTTGTAGCCTCCATGCCGAGAGACTGTACAAGTTCATCTATTGTGTGAGCGTTCGGCGTGTGAATCTTTTCCATTTCAAGGTCGCCTGAAATCTGAATAACCTTTGTAGGAATACACTCGCACTTCTCATAGTTTGCCGCATATCCGCAGTCGTCACAGTATGCGATACCGTCCTCGCCTACGGGAGATTTAACCATAAACTCCTGCGAGCCGCTGCCGCCCATAGCGCCGCTGTCAGCGTCAACGATTGTAAAGTCAAGACCAAGTCTTGTGAAAATTCTGTTATACGCGTCATACATTGCCTTGTATGACTTGTCAAGTCCCGCCTCGTCAAGGTCAAAGCTGTACGCGTCCTTCATGATGAACTCACGGCTTCTGATCACACCGAAACGCGGTCTGCCCTCGTCACGATACTTTGTCTGTATCTGATAGAGCGTCATCGGGTATTCCTTATACGAACGCACGTTGTCAATTACGCACTGAGTAAAAAGCTCCTCATGTGTAGGTCCGAGACAGAAATCACGGTCGTTGCGGTCCTTGAGCTTGAACATACTCGGTCCGAAAACCTCCCAGCGGCCCGATGCCTGATATGCCTCCGCCGGAAGAAGCGCCGACATTAAAAGCTCCTGCGCTCCTGCTCTTTCCATTTCCTCTCTGATGATATTCTGAACCTTCTGCAGGCTTCTGAGCCCCAATGGGAGATATGAATAAATTCCCGCCGCAAGCTTTCTTATAAGTCCAGCCCTCAGCATAAGCTGATGACTTGCTATTTCCGCCTCTGCCGGAACCTCACGCAAGGTTGGCATTAACAGTTTTGACATTCTCATAATAATTCTGTTCCTTTCATGTTAAATATTTATCACTCTTTATAAGCGAGCCTATTCCCGTCTTTGTAAATATTTCAAGCAGCAGACAGTGCGGTATACGTCCGTCGATGATATGTACACCGGTCACGCCTCTCTTTATAGCGTCCATACAGCCCTTGACCTTAGGGATCATTCCGCCGTTGATGGTGCCGTTGTCAAGCATCTCATTAATGCGGTCAGTTCCCGCCTCGTACACGATATTGCCCTTCTCATCCTTGATTCCCTCAACATCCGTTAAGAGGATCAGCTTCTCCGCCTCGACGGCTGCCGCAACCTCCGATGCAACCGTGTCCGCGTTTATATTATAGCTGTGACCGTCCTCATCAACACCGATAGGCGCAATTACCGGAATCCACTGGTCCTTGCAGAGAAGGTCAAGAATACAGCGCTTAACGCGCTTTATCTTGCCCACATAGCCTATATCGACCTCTTCACCGTCCGCTACGGTCTTCTGCTTCTCGCATTCAATGAAGGAAGCGTCTATACCGCTTATGCCGACAGCGCGTCCGCCGTTCTTATTGAGAAGTGACACGATTTCTTTGTTTGTCTTACCTATAAGTACCTCCTGGGCAACCTGAACCGTAAGCTCGTCCGTAACCCTCAGACCGTTTATAAACTTGCTTTTAACACCTTTTTCGTCAAGCGCCTTTGAGATATCGGGACCGCCGCCGTGAACAACTATCGGATTCAGTCCAATGTATTTAAGAATAGTGATATCCTCCATGACCTGATTTTTCCGTTCCTCGTTTATCATAGCGTTGCCGCCGTATTTTATTACAACCGTCTTACCGGCAAACTTCCGTATATAAGGCAGCGCGTCAACCAATATCTGAGCCTTTTTTATTAATTCTTCCACTGTTACTTACCCCTTATTATAAATAAAATCCCGCGTTGGATATGCCTGTCTTTTCATCAAGACCAAAGAGAAGATTCATGTTCTGAACAGCCTGTCCCGCAGCTCCCTTAAAGATGTTGTCAAGCGCCGACACGATAACAGCGCGGTTGACCCTTCGGTCAACAACAATACCTATATCAACAAAGTTTGAGCCTGCAACGTGTTTTGTTTCGGGAAGCTTTCCGGCATCCTTTACGCGCACAAAATACTCATCATTATAAAAATCCTTGTAAAGCTCCGTAAGCTCCTCTGTTGTACATTTCTTATTAAGATTTATATAGATCGTTGAGAGTATACCTCTCTTCTGAGGAATAAGGTGCGGAGTAAATGAAATGATAACCTCCTCGCCCGCGGCCTTTGACAGCTCCTGCTCTATTTCCGATGTATGGCGGTGAGCGGCTACCTTATACGCTTTTGTGTTTTCCGTACACTCGCAGAAGTGATACGCAAGACCAAGACCTCTGCCCGCGCCCGTAACGCCTGATTTCGCGTCAACAATGATATTATCGGGCTTTCCTATTCCGCTCTTTAAAAGCGGATATGCTCCAAGTATCGAGCAGGTTGTATAGCAGCCCGGATTTCCGATAAGCCTTGCCTTTTTAATTTCCTCTCTATGAAGCTCCGGCAGACCGTAAACGCTTTCCTTTAAAAGCTCCGGCGCGCTGTGCTCCTGCTTGTACCATTCCTCATAGACCTTTACATCGTCATAGCGGAAATCACCGCTGAGGTCGATTACCTTCAATCCCCTTTCAACAAGCGACGGAATAACGTCCTTTGAAGCGCCGTGCGGAAGCGCCGTGAAAGCCACATCACATTCTGACACTCTGTCAAGATCAAGCTTTTCACAGTTGAGATCAAGAACGTGACCGAAGTTGCCGTATACCTCCGAGATCGGCTGACCGTCAAAGCTCTGTGAGCCGAGTATTTTAAGCTCTGCCTCAGGATGTGCCGAAAGGATTCTTACAAGCTCAATACCTGCATAGCCTGTAGCGCCCAGAACCGCTGTCTTTATCATTTTAACCTATGCCTTCTTTCGTTTTATGTATATTTATTCATGTAATCCGAATTTTTATTCACTTAATCGAATAACATACCATGATAGCTATTTTATCACATTCCCCTTTATTTGTAAAGTGGAATATTCAATAAAAAATGAATATTATCGGCATGATTTTGGAAAAAATACAACAAAACCCGCAGTTCGAAACAAAAAAATTTATTTTTTGTAAAAAACCCTTGATTTTTTCAAAAGGTTCTGTTATAATAGTATACGTTGTAAATACGCAGATGTGGCGGAATAGGCAGACGCGCTAGATTCAGGTTCTAGTGGGTAACACCGTGCGGGTTCAAGTCCCGCCATCTGCACCAAAGAAATCGCAGCTCATAAGGTGAACTCTTATGAGCTGTTTTCGTAACAGGAAAGTAAATGCCAAATGAAGGGTGAGCAAGTACCGCCACCTGCACCAAAGAAATCACAGGGAGATGTATCATTATATATTATATATTCAAGTTACAGTGTATAAAATTAAGAGAAATCGCGGCGGTTGGGCTGCTTCGCATAGAGAGGGAAAGTCATGATTACCTATAGAAAGCTCAGAGGTAAACGCATTTTAGTTGGTTTAACATACACGTCAGTTTCCGGTACCTCCTGCAAAACAGAGCAGTTTTGCGGTGTGATTGAAGAGGCTGATAAAAACGGAATTACAGTCAGAAAGCAGGATGGAGGTCTTTTTGAGCTACCGCCGGATTTAAGGGCTTTAAAGCGTGCGCAGCCGGGAGAGTATATGCTTAAAACAACAAAAGAGGTCGTTATTAACCCGGACTTCCTGACAACGTGGACAATAGCCTTAAATTAATTAAGTAGGAATCTTAAATTAATTAAGTAGGAATACAGATAAAATTCTGTGACAGACATGTTTTTAACATAAATTTACCCAAAATCAAAAAAAACACTTGACAAATCGGCATTTGATGAATATAATAAGAGAGGTGTCTAATTGTTATTGCTCAATTTTGCCCGTACGGGCTGAGTTTGAGCGTATTTATTTGGATTTTGGAAAACAGAGGCGGCTATGATCAGGGCCGCGGTTATTACAGGAGGTGCTAAAAATTATGAAAATGACATTTCAGCCGAAAAAGCGTCAGAGAGTAAAGGTTCATGGCTTCAGAGCAAGAATGGCTACTAAGTCAGGCAGAAAGGTTCTTGCGGCAAGACGCGCAAAGGGAAGAAAGATTCTTACAACCTCAGAGAAGTAATAAGAATCGACTATTGATAAATTAAGAGCTGTCTCGCGGATGAGGCATTCAATGCCTATGTAGGGGACAGGCTCTTTTTTTAAATCGGCTGCGGTAGGCTGATATACGGCGCCGTGGCTAAATATGCTATAAGGAGACTTTGGTTTGAAAAAGACTCACAGCATTAAATTAAACAGGGATTTCAGACGCTTATATGCAAGAGGTAAATGCATGGCGGGCGGATTTATTGTGGTATATATCAGTCCGAACCGCCGCGGACATAACAGAGTCGGATTTACCGTAGGCAAATCGGTAGGCAAGGCGGTTGTCAGAAACCGCACAAAGCGGCTTATGCGCGAAAGCTACAGATTGATTGAGGACAGACTCATCGGCAGCTCGGATATGATTATTGTTGCAAGAAACAGAGCTGCGGGAAAAACATATACGCAGATATCGCGTGACATGGAATTCATTTTTCGTTCATTGGGAATACTTCCGGACGAAAAAAAGCAGGAAACAGAGAATTAAAATGAAGCAGATATTGATTTTTTTAATCAAGTTTTACAGACACCAAATTTCACCGATAAAGGGAATCCGGGGCTGCTGTCGGTTCACACCGACATGCTCACAGTATGCCCTTGAAGCGGTAGAAAAATATGGTGCGTTAAAGGGAGGGTATCTCGCTGTACGAAGAATACTGCGATGCAGACCGTTCGGCGGTTGCGGATACGACCCTGTTCCGTAAGGAAGGCACCGGAAAGGACACTATATGTGGCATTATATCGTTTTGGCAATAGGCTGGGTATTAAAGACAATTTATGAGCTTACCCACAATTACGGTGTTGCTATCATACTGTTTACCATCATAATAAAGTGTATATTGATTCCGCTTAATATACATTCGCAGAAGGCGATGAGAAAACAGCAAAAGGTGCAGCCGATTCTGGCTGAAATTCAGAAAAAGTATGCCAACGACCAGAACAGACTCCAGCAGGAGACAATGAAGGTTTATAAGGAGAATAACATCAGCATGACGGGAGGCTGTCTGCCGCTTTTGATCCAGATGCCGATACTTTTAGCGCTTTATCAGGCGATCAGGCGTCCGCTTACCTACATGTTTAATGTGCCGTATAAGGACGTGCCGGAGAACATCATTAATCAGGTCAACGCGCTCAAGGAAGCAATGCTTGACAAGTTCCCGGATGTAGTGGGCAATCTCAAGGATATGGATGCGGCAATGCTTCTTAACCAGTCTCAGATACAGCTCTCAGACTGGGCGCAGCGAATTTACGGAGAAGCTCATGAGTGGTTTATAAACTTCAAGTTCTTAGGCATGAACCTGTCAAATGTTCCGTGGACGGCATTCAGCTATCTGACAGATTTCAAGAACCATCTTGATGTGGTATTGCTGCTTGCAATACCGGTGCTTGCCGTAATAGCATCAATAGGTCAGAATAAAATTTCAATGCACATGTCAGGTCAGGACAAGCAGACCGGAAACGAGCAGGCGCAGTCCATGAACAAGATGATGGTATGGATGATGCCTGCAATGACAGCGTATTTCACATTGATATTACCGGCAGGTCTTGGTCTTTACTGGATAATCAGCAGTGTTGTACAGATTGTTCAGCAGATTGTTTTATATTACTATTTTGAAAAGAAAGGGGAGGACGTAGTTGTCACAGTTCCCGAAGACAAACGCCAGCAGCATAGAAAAAAGAGCAAAAAGCGTAGATGACGCTGTAGCAGAAGCTCTTGCAGAGCTGGGAATAAAGAAGGACGACGCTGTAATTGAAATAATACAGGAGCCGTCGAAGGGCTTCCTTGGACTTGGAGCAAAGGAAGCGATTGTTAAGGTTTCGACAAAGGACAAGGCAGAGCCGGTAAAGGCTGCGCCTGCGCCAAAAGCAGAGTCGGCGCGTACTGAGGTTAAGCCGGCGCCGACAGCGGAAGCTCCGGAAGAGCCTGAGGTTAAGGCAGAAGCTGAGACCGTTAAAGCCGTAAACAGAGTTTATTCATCGGAGTCACCGGTTGAGAATGCAAAGAGCTTTATCACAAGCATTCTCACTGCAATGGGGCTTGATGTAAAAGTGGACGCGGTTCTCGAGGATGATATTGTAAAGATAAATCTTGAGGGCGAGAACATGGGTATTGTAATAGGCAAGCGCGGCGACACGCTCGACAGCCTTCAGTATCTTACATCACTCGTGGTAAATCAGAGCTCGGAGAACTATATAAAGGTATCGATCGACACCGAGAACTATCGCGCAAAGCGCGCTGAGACGCTTATCGCATTGTCAAACAAGCTTGCGGAAAGAGTTGCAAGAACCAGAAAGAAGTACCCGCTTGAGGAAATGAATCCTTATGAGAGACGTATAATTCATGCAAATCTCCAGGATAATGAAGAGGTAACAACCTATTCGGTAGGTCAGGAGCCGCACAGAAAGGTAGTTATCGCTCCGAAGAATCCGAAGCCGTATAACAACAAGCGCGGCGGCGGATATAATAAGAACCGCGGCGGAAAGCGTCAGGGCAGCGGCAGAGGCGGTTACAGCCGTCAGGGCTATGCAAAGCCTGAGAAAAAGAGCAGCGAGGCATCAGCTGCAAGCTCAGCAACATACAAGGCTGATTTCAAGCCGACACCGCATAAGCCGGAATATAAGGACTTTGCGGAATACCTTGCAGCGCAGTCAAAAAATTAAATCATAAAAATATGATAACTGTAACGGGAGAATTTGAGGTAAGGCTCAGTTCTTCCGTTTTTATATGCTTTTCACTAAGTTTTCTATAGTTAATACAATGAAGAAAACTTAGTGAAAAGAGGTATTAACCGCATGTATTAAGTATTATTAAAATACGAAGTACTTAATGCATGCTATATAATTCCCTCCTTTTAAAATTTAAAAATCAAAATTTTGCTAAGAATATAAAAAGCGATACAGGACAAAATACTACTGTAGCCGATTTAATTCGATACGGTTCGACAAGAAACAACAGCAGAGACGCGAAAGATACCCGCCGATGGCGGCGGGGTAAGAACCGTATATTAAGCCGGCACAACATTTAGATAGATGCGGCAGAGCGTATCATACGGCAGTCTTTAGGCAGACTGTGTTATAATACGGAATTGCCGCGAGAGGACTACGGTTTTAAAAGGAGGTAACGACAATGACAGTACCTGAAGCAAAGCAGGCAATGGAGCAGTTCAAGATGGAAGCGGCAAGTGAGGTAGGCGTAGCGCTCAAGCAGGGCTATAACGGTGATCTCACAGCAAAGCAGGCAGGTTCAATCGGCGGTCAGATGGTTAAGAAGATGGTCGAGGACTACGAGAACCGCATGAAGGCGTAAGAGCTGAACAAAATGCTCTTCAGCGATAGGAAGCATGACTTCCTTTAATGTAACAGGCTGTACGGATGTTCCCGTACAGCCTGTTTGTTTGCAAAATATTCAATAAATGAATAATTATGGTGAATTGACAAAGTAAATTCTCGTTTGCCAGACTAAATTCTACATTTTATGG